>JAVXWV010000251.1:0-12923 GCA_032230775.1 Mycobacterium sp.
CGGCCGTCGCATCGGCCGACTCGCCAGGCCGGCGCCGACGTCGAGATATCCGCGCGCGATCGCCCGCAAGACCCGCCGCCGCTGTGCCGGGTCGAGCGCGCCGCCGGTCGCTTCGGCCCACGCGCAGGTGGACGGTGGCTCACGGTGCCCGGCGGCGGTCATATCTGGAGATTCTGTCGGATGCCCGCCATGAGTATGTTGAAACCCATGAGCAGCAAGTGGACCGCCGCCGATGTACCCGATCAGGCCGGTCGAGTCGCCATCATCACCGGTGCAAATTCCGGGTTGGGATACGACACCGCGGCGGTCCTCGCAGCCAAAGGCGCCCACGTCGTGCTTGCGGTTCGCAATCTCGACAAGGGTAACGAAGCCGTCGACCGCATCAAGAAGGCGAGCCCGAACGCGGTTGTCGAGTTGCAGGAGCTTGACCTGACGTCGCTGGACAGCGTCCGCAAGGCGGCGGACGCATTGCGCGCGAACTATCCGCGCATCGATCTGCTGATCAACAACGCAGGCGTGATGTACGTGCCGACGCGGGAAGTCACCAAGGATGGCTTCGAGATGCAGTTCGGCACGAACCACCTCGGCCATTTCGCACTGGACGGTCTGCTGATCGACAACCTCTTGGGAGTCGAGGGATCGCGGGTGGTGACGGTCAGCAGCTTCGGTCACAAGATCATCGCCAAGATCCACTTCGACGACCTGGACTTTCAGCGCGGCTACAACCGCGTCGCCGCGTACGGTCAGTCCAAACTGTCCAACCTGCTGTTCACATATGAGCTTCAGCGGCGGCTGACGGCCAAGGGCGCGCCAACGATCGCGCTGGCCGCGCATCCCGGTTTCTCCGATACCGAACTCATGCGGCACCTTCCGAGCTTCATCCCGGAGCCCTTGTGGAGGTTGTTTACGCAACCCGCTGAGAAGGGTGCATTGGGGACCCTTCGCGCTGCGACCGACCAGGCCGCGCAGGGCGGTGAGTACTACGGACCTGACGGTCTTGGCGAACTGCAGGGAAGTCCGAAAGTCGTTAAGTCAAGCGCACAATCGCACGATGAGGATCTTCAGCGCCGACTGTGGACGGTATCCGAGGAGCTCACCGGCGTAACCTTCCCCGTCTGATGCGGACCGTCGAAGAACACCAGCGCGTCGTCGCCGGGCTGTTCACCCGCAGGCCAGCGGACTCGCTTCCGTTGGACGACACATTGGGTCTGGTACTGGCCGACGATATCGTCGCTCCGCTGTCGCTGCCCGGGTTCGACAACTCGGCCATGGACGGGTACGCCGTTGTCGCCGAGGACGTCGACGCCGCGACACCCGAGCAGCCCGTGTTGCTGCCCGTCGCCGAGGACATCCCTGCCGGCCGCACTGACCCGCTCACACTGAAACCCGGTACGGCACACCGCATCATGACGGGTGCGCCGCTGCCTGCGGGCGCTACCGCGGTGATACCCGTCGAGGCCACCGACGGCGCAACCGACACCGTCTCCATCCGCGCCAGCGCCAAGGCCGGTCAGCACATCCGCAACGCAGGCGAGGACGTCACGGCAGGCAGCACGGTGCTGCGGGCGGGCCAGGTGGTCACCCCCGCAGTGCTTGGCCTGGCCGCCGCGCTCGGCCTCGGCGAGCTGAAAGTGGTTCCGCGGCAACGGGTATTGGTGATGTCGACGGGCTCGGAGCTGGTGGCACCTGGCACGCCACTGCGGCCCGGCCAGATCTACGAATCCAACGCGGTGATGCTGGCCGCGGCCGTGCGCGACGCAGGCGCACACGTGGTAACCGCGCCGATGACCGATGACGACGTCGCCACCTTCCGCGACGCGCTGAGCCGTCACACCGGCGACGCCGACCTGATCATCACCACGGGCGGCGTCAGCGCAGGCGCCTACGAGGTCGTGAAAGACGCGCTCGGCGGAGCCGGCGCGCCGGCGACATCGGGCACAAGCGAGGTCGACTTCGTCAAGGTGGCCATGCAGCCCGGCATGCCGCAGGGGGCAGGTTCCGTGAACGGCACGCCCATCATCACGCTGCCAGGCAACCCGGTCAGCGCACTGGTGTCGTTCGAGGTGTTCATCCGCGCGCCACTGCGCACCGCGATGGGGCTGCCGAATCCGGACCGGCCACGGCGCACGGCCGTGCTGTCCGAGGATCTGAGGTCGCCGGACGGGAAGCGCCAGTTCCGCCGTGGCGTGCTCGACCGCGACGCGGGCACCGTCACCAGCTACGGACCGCCTGCGTCACATCATTTGCGCTGGCTGGCCTCGGCCAATTGCTTGCTGGAGATCGATGAGGACGTCACCGAGCTCGCCGCAGGATCGCCGGTGCATGTGTGGGACCTGGCCTAACCCATATAAGCCGGACTTCTCGCCCGTAGAATCGCTGCACGATGGCCAGACGCCCCGACCTCCAAGGCCCCGCGCGAATCATGGCGCTGGTGCGATCCGCTGTACCGCCGATGCACCGGGAGGGTCTGCCGTTCGTCGGGGTGAGCCTCGCGGTAGCCGCGATTGGGCGCAACAAACCGTGGCTGCGGCGCGCCGGAATGGCATTGGCGGTAGCCAACGCCGCGTTCTTCCGACACCCGCCGCGGGTGCCCCCCACCCGGCCAGGGCTGGTCGTCGCCCCGGCCGACGGGCTCATCTGCCTGGTCGACGAAGCGGTGCCCCCTGCCGAACTCGGCCTGCCCGCAACGCCGTTGCCGCGCATAAGCATCTTCTTGTCGGTGTTGGACGCCCATGTGCAGCGGGCCCCGATCGGTGGCGAGGTGGTGACCGCCGTGCACCGGCCCGGGCTGTTCTTGTCCGCCGACCTGGAGGCCGCCAGCTCCGACAACGAACGCAACAGCATCGTGATCCGCACCGCAGAGGGCGCCGAGGTGGTCGCAGTCCAGATCGCAGGCTTGATCGCGCGGCGCATCGCCTGCTACGTCAAGGCCGGCGACAAGGTCGCGATCGGCGACACATACGGCCTGATCCGGTACGGCTCCCGGCTGGACACCTACCTGCCCGCGGGCTCAAACGTCCTGGTAACCATCGGACAGCGGTCGCTGGCCGGCGAAACCGTACTGGCCGAGCTGCCGTGAAACCGCACATCAAGGCGCCGGTCGTAAGCCTGCGCATCCTGCCGAGCGCCTTGACGGTGGTGGCGATCTGCCTCGGGCTGACCTCGGTGAAGATGGCGCTCGACAACCGCCCGACCGAGACGATGGCGTTTCTTGCGGTCGCCGCGATCCTCGACGCGCTCGACGGCCGCATCGCACGGATCCTGAAGGCAACCTCGCGGATGGGCGAGGAGATCGACTCGCTGGCCGACGCGGTGAATTTCGGTGTGGCACCGGCATTCATCGTCTATGCCACGCTGCTCTCACACTCCCGGGTGGGCTGGATCGTGGTGCTGCTCTACGCGGTCTGCATCGTGCTGCGGCTGGCCCGCTTCAACGCGATGCTCGATGTCGACAAGCCCGGTTACGAGAAGGAGTACTTCGTAGGCATGCCTGCCCCGGCGGGTGCCATCGGCGCGATCGGCCCGCTGGCGGCCAAGATGCAGTTCGGCGACGGGTGGTGGACGTCCGAAACGGCGGTCGTCATCTGGATGATCGGCGTCTCGCTGTTGGTTGTCAGCACCCTCCCGATGCGCAAGATCCACACGTTCGCGGTGTCGCCGAACATGGTCGCCCCGCTCCTGGCGGCGACCGCGATTCTCGTGGCGGCGTCAATTCTCTACGGGTACATCACCATCCTGGTGATCATCGTCGCCTACGCCATTCACATCCCGTTCGCCATCCGCACCAGGCGCTTCCTGGCGGATCATCCGGAGGTGTGGGACGACAAACCGCGACAGCAGCGAGCGGCGCGACGGGCGATCCGCAGGGCACATCCACACCGCCGCTCCAATCTGCGCCTAGGCCTGCGCAGGCCGGGCCGCTGAGATGACGCAGACAGAGACCGCTGCGGATCCGCCGCTCAGCCACCTTCGGCTGACCGCGCGTCTTAACACTTCGGCCATGGACTCGCGCCGCGGCGTTGTCCGACTGCATCCGGAAGCCATTGCTGCCCTGGGCATTCGGGAATGGGATGCGGTATCGCTGACTGGTTCGCGCAGCACCGCCGCGGTGGCAGGGGTGGCCCCACCCGGAACACCGACGGGCACCGCGCTGCTTGACGACGTGACGTTGTCCAACGCCGGGCTGCGCGAGGATACGACCGTGATCGTCTCGGCGGTGACGGTCTACGGCGCCCGGTCGGTGACGTTGAGCGGCTCGAACCTTGCCACCCAGTCGATCTCGTCGGCGACGCTGCGTCAGGCCCTGCTCGGCAAGGTGATGACCGTCGGCGACACCGTGTCGCTGTTGCCGCGCGAACTCGGACCCGACATCCCGACGTCGGCGGCCACCGCGGCGCTGGCGTCATCGGTCGGCATCACCTGGACCTCCGAGCTGTTGACGGTCACCGGCGTCGACCCCGCGGGACCGGTCAGCGTGCAACCCAATTCGGTGGTGAGTTGGGGCGACGGCGTGACCCCGACCGCACTGGCGGCGGCGGGCCAGCACACGGTCTCGACCCCGAAGAAGTCGGCGACGGTCAATATCGACGACCTCAAGGGCTCCCACGCCCAGGCCGGCAGGCTCACCGAATGGCTCAAGCTCGCACTCGACCAGCCAGAGCTGCTCGAAACACTCGGGGCCACATCCAATCTCGGCGTGCTGGTATCCGGTCCCGCGGGCGTCGGCAAGGCCGAGCTGGTGCGTGCCGTATGCGCGGACCGGCGGCTGGTCGAACTCGACGGGCCCGAGGTGGGCGCGCTGCGCGCCGAGGACAGGCTCAAGAGCGTCTCGTCGGCGGTGGCCACCGTGCGCGACGGCGGTGGCGTGCTGCTCATCACCGATGTCGACGCGCTGCTGCCAGCCAACGAGGGTGGGCCCGCCGACTCCGCATCAACCCTGATCCTCGCCGAGTTGCGCAACGCCGTCGCCACCAAAGGGGTCGCCTTCATCGCCACCTCCGCGGTGCCCGATGGGCTCGACCCACGGCTGCGGGCGCCCGACCTGTGCGATCGCGAGCTCGGGCTGAGCCTGCCCGACGGCGCAGTCCGCAAGCAACTGCTCGAGGTGCTGCTGCGGGGCGTGCCGTCAGA
This sequence comes from Mycobacterium sp., assembly GCA_032230775.1. GTDB lineage: Bacteria > Actinomycetota > Actinomycetes > Mycobacteriales > Mycobacteriaceae > Mycobacterium. The sequence continues at coordinate 5,131 of JAVXWV010000251.1, forward strand.
GGAAGTCAATCTCGACGAAGTCGCCGAGCGCACACCGGGTTTCGTCGTCGCCGATCTCGCCGCCTTGGTGCGGGAGGCCGCGCTGCGGGCAGCGGCGCGGGCCAGCACGGACGGAAAGCCGCCGAAGTTGACGCAGGACGACCTGATCGGCGCGACGACCGTGATCCGCCCGTTGTCGCGCTCGGCCACCGAAGAGGTTTCGGTTGGATCGGTGACGCTCGACGACGTCGGCGACATGGTCGAGACCAAACAGGCGCTCACCGAGGCGGTGCTCTGGCCGCTTCAGCACCCCGAGACCTTCGAGCGCCTCGGCGTAGAGCCGCCGCGGGGTGTTCTGCTGTACGGGCCTCCGGGCTGCGGCAAGACGTTCGTGGTGCGGGCGTTGGCCAGTTCGGGACGACTCTCGGTGCACGCGGTGAAGGGCGCCGAGCTGATGGACAAGTGGGTTGGCGCATCGGAGAAGGCCGTGCGGGAATTGTTCCGCCGCGCCCGCGATTCGGCGCCCTCGCTGGTGTTCCTCGACGAGATCGACGCGCTGGCGCCGCGGCGCGGGCAGAGCTTCGACTCCGGCGTCACCGATCGGGTGGTGGCCGCGCTGCTGACCGAACTCGACGGCATCGACCCGCTGCGCGACGTGGTGGTGCTCGGTGCGACCAATCGGCCCGATCTGATCGACCCCGCGCTGCTGCGACCGGGCCGGTTGGAGAAGCTGGTGTTCGTCGAACCACCCGACGCCGAGGCGCGTCGCGAAATCCTGCGCACCGCAGGCAAATCCATCCCGCTCAAAGACGACGTCGACCTCGACGCGCTGGCAGGCGAACTGGACGGCTACAGCGCAGCCGACTGCGTGGCACTGCTGCGCGAGGCCGCACTGACCGCGATGCGCCGCTCGATCGACGCGGCCGATGTCACGGCCGCCGACGTCGCCGCGGCTCGGCAAGCCGTGCGGCCGTCGCTGGACCCGGTGCAGGTCGAGGCGCTGCGGGCATTCTCGGCCGCGCGCTAGATTCGAGTCCATGCCAGGCATCGTCGAATCCGCCGACGGCACGCGCATCGGCTACGAATCCTTTGGCGAGGGTCCGCCGATGCTGCTTGTGCACGGCACATCTGCGACCCGGATCAGGTGGGCGCCCGTCCGCGACGAGTTGGGCAGCCGATACACGATCCATGAAATGGACCGTCGCGGCCGCGGACTGAGCACCGCAGAGCCCGACGCGTACAGCCTGGAACGCGAGGCCGAGGATGTCGCTGCAGTCGCCGAAGCACTGGGCAACGACGTCTACGTCGTCGCCCATTCTTACGGCGCGCTGTGCACCATCGAAGCCGCGCTCATCACCACGGCATTTCGCCGCATCGCGTTGTACGAACCGCCGATGTCGTCGCCCGGCCTGCACGTGGTTCCCGCCGAGACACTGGCACAGCTCAAGGAGATGGCAGACCCAGAGAAGATCTTGGAAGCGTTCTACCGCAATGCGTTACAGCTTCCGCAGTCGGAGGTGGACGCGATGCGTGGTACTGACATCTGGAAGGCGCGGTTATCAGCGGCGCACACCATCGCGCGTGAACTCGATGCGGTGACCGCCTACAGGGGCGCAGAACGCCTTGGCCAGATCGCGGTGCCCGTCCGGATGTTGCTCGGCACGGAGACGACGACCAGTCTGCAAGCAGCGACTGCCGCGTTCGCCGCTCTGATCCCCAATGCCGAGGTCGTCGTGTTGGAGGACCAAGCCCATCGAGCGATCGACCTCGACCCGGATCAATTCGTGCGAGCCGTGGTCGACTTCGATTGATTTCTCGGGCGCCGACTCAGCTGCGCTCGGCGAGTTCGGCGAGCCTGTCGATAGACGCCTGCAGTTTGTCAGCAGTGGTGGCACGCGCGCGTGGCAGGCGATTCTTGTCTGTCAGCCGGGACCAGTCGTAGGTGTGGGTGACCAGCGTGCGTGAGTCGTCGACGGGTTCGAGCTGCCATCGCCACAGGTGACCGGGCGGTTCCTTGCCTTGTTCCGACGGCCGCCACGCGATGAGCCTGCCCTCGTCGAACTCGGCGACGTGGTTGTCCCGGAGGACACCCATGGTGAGCACCATCGTGAACACGTCACCCGCCGCTTGCACGCGTTGGCCGGCATCCGCCTCGGCCAGGTTTGCGTTACCGTCCCAGCGCGGCTGCTGCGAGGGGTCTGCAATGAGTTCGAAGATCTTGTCCGCAGGCGCCGCGATCTCGCGGCTCGCGCTGACCACTGTTTGAGTCACAATCCGATTCAACAGCATCTTGACAGTGACAAGTTAATGGGGCATAGTCGTCTTCTGAACTTGCCATTGTCAAGATTGAGGACAGGAGGCGGCATGACAGCCCCAATCACCACGTCTGTTCGCGCGGGCGACCGCGATCGGGAGAGGACCGCCAATCAGCTGGGCCAGGCCCTGGCACAGGGCTACCTCGCGATGGACGAGTACGAGGTTCGGCTTCAGGCCACGTTCGCCGCACACACCACCGTCGAGCTGCGCCAACTCGTCGCCGACCTGCCGCTGTCGCGGCTCCGGCGCACCGATCCGCAGCGCCAGGCCGCGCGACGGCGCGCAGCGAGGATGGGCGTGCGGATCCATCTCGGCGCTTACCTCGCGATGGTCGTCATCGTGCTCACGGTGTGGCTGGCGGTCGGCCTCACGGCAGGCGCTTGGTACTTCTGGCCGATCTGGCCGATCCTCGGCGCGGGCATCGGCCTGGCCTCCCACGCGGTCCCCGTTCGCCTCGCGGTTCCTGGGCTATGTCACGCACGTCCAGCGATCGACGGCCGCAGCCACTTCGGCGGAATCGGGTAGCCGTTCGCTCGCCCATGCGACATAGCTGTCGGGACGGACGAGCACCGCGTCGGGCAGCTCGGGATGCGCGTCGACGGCGTGCACGATGTCCGGCCGATCCAGCTCCACCGGCGCGGCCGTCACCAACACGAACTTGCCTTCGCGCAGCAGCTCGTACACCCGCTTGCCGTCGGCCACGATGTCGGGCAACCGTCGGCCGACCATCCAGTCCTCGCCACGCTGGTGCGGATACGCGATACCGATGCCGCTGAGACGTTCGCCAATCAGCCGCCGTCCGCGGGGCAGTCGGGTCGCGGTTCCGACGACCACGGTGCGCAGCAAGCGCCCCACCTTGGAGTGGCTGAGCACCAGTTGATTGAACGCGTCGGTCAGCTCAAGCATGCTTTCACCGACTGGATGTCGCTCACTCTCGTAGCTGTCCAGCAGCCCCGACGGCGCGGATCCGCGCACGGCGGCGGCCAGCTTCCAGCCCAGGTTCATCGCATCGCCGATGCCCGTGTTCATGCCCTGCCCGCCGAGCGGCGAATGTACATGCGCGGCATCGCCTGCCAGAAACACCCGCCCTTTGCGGTAGTGCCTCGCCTGCCGTCGCTCGCTGAGAAACCTTGAACTCCAACGCATCTCGGTCATGCCGAAATCATGGCCCGCGATGCGGCCGAACGAGTCGCGGATCTCCTCCAGCGTCACCGGCTCGCTCAGCGGCGCCTGCTCGCGCAGCCGGTCCCACACGATCGCGCGGAACCAGCCGTCGCCGAACGGGATCAACAGAGCAACGCCTTTCTGGTTGGTGACGCCCGTCAACGTCTCACTCGGCGCCCGCGTCAGCTGCACGTCCGCCAACAGAATGTGCGTCTCGTATTGCTTGCCGACAAAGTCGATACCGAGCTCGCTGCGCACGGTGCTGTGCGCGCCGTCGCACCCGACCACATAATCGGCTCGGACGCTGTCGCCGCCCGCGCACGCAAGCGTGACCCCGTCGCCGTCCTGCGACAGGCCGACCACCTCGGCGCCGCGGACGATCTCGACACCGAGCTCCTCGGCGCGGGTCTGCAAGACCTTCTCCGTTCCGCTTTGCGGGACGATGAGCACCATTCCGAATCGGGTGGGCAGCTCACTCAGGTTCAGTGTCTTGCCGCCGGGAGGGGCGACCTCGTGCACCGGCACCCCCCGAGGCAGCAGTTCCTCGGCAAGGCCGCGCGCGTCGAGCAGCTCAAGGGTGCGGGCATGTACCGCGAAAGCCCTGGTGATGTTGGGCACGTCGGTGCGCTCGTCGAGCAACTTGACTCCTGCGCCGGCCAGTGCGAGTTCACACGCCAGCATCAACCCGGTCGGCCCTGCGCCAACCACCACAACATCGGGAGTCTCCACGAGGCCGGATGTTAGCTGCATCCGCCCACGTAGACTTCCGTAAAACCAAAGCCCTTACCGGCTGACACCCCGCTATCTGCTCTTCGCCTGACGGCTCATCGCCGACCCGCACGCGATCGGAGTGCCATGCTCGCCATCCTGTTCGCGCATGCCGTCGCAACGGCGGTCGCCCCGCTGCTTGTGCACCGGTGGGGCCGGACGGCGTTCTATCCCCTGGCGTTGGTGCCGCTCGGATCGCTGATCTGGGTCGCACTCAATTGGCCGGGGCCGGGTCCCGCGACGACGGTCAACCTCAACTGGGTGCCCGAGTTGTCGATGAACATCAGTCTTCGCTTCGACGCGCTTTCGGCGATCATGAGCGTGCTGGTGCTCGGGATCGGCGCGCTGGTGCTCTTTTATTGCGCCGACTATTTCCATCACCACGACGGCCACACCGAAAAGCGGCTACCGAGTTTCGCCGCGGAGTTGGTCGCGTTCTCCGGCGCGATGTTCGGCCTCGTGTGCAGCGACAACATGCTGCTGCTCTACGTGTTCTGGGAACTCACCACGGTGCTGTCGTTCCTTCTGGTCGGCCACTACGCCGAACGCGCGACCAGTCGCAGGGCCGCCACGCAGGCGCTGTTGGTGACGACGTTCGGCGGGCTGGCCATGCTGGTCGGCATCGTCGTGCTCGGCAACATGTCCGGCACCTATTTGTTGTCCGAACTGATCGCCGCGCCGCCGACGGGCGTTGCGGCGTCGGTGGCTGTTGCGCTCGTGCTGATCGGAGCGCTGGCGAAATCGGCGATCGTGCCAATGCATTTCTGGCTGCCGGGCGCGATGGCCGCACCGACACCAGTCAGCGCGTACCTGCACGCCGCGGCGATGGTCAAGGCGGGCGTCTATCTCGTTGCGCGAATGAGCCCGGGCTTCGCGGACTCGCCACCCTGGCGACCGACGGTGGTGATCCTCGGCGTGCTCACCATGTTTTTGGCCGGGTGGCGCGCGGTGCGCGAATACGACCTGAAGCTGATTCTAGCGTTCGGCACGGTCAGCCAGCTCGGGCTGATCACGGTGATGGTCGGCGCGGGTGGCGGTGATTTGATGCTGGCCGGGCTGGCGATGCTGTGCGCGCACGCGATGTTCAAGGCATCGCTGTTCATGGTCGTCGGCGTCATCGACCACGCCACCGGCACCCGCGACATCCGCAGACTGGCCTGGCTCGGGCAGCGCAGCCGACCGCTGTTGATCATCGCGGTCGGTGCGACCGCGAGCATGGCCGCGCTGCCGCCGTTCCTCGGCTTCGTCGCCAAGGAGGCAGACTTCGAAACTGTCGCGCACGCACCGTCACTCGGCGCAGCGGCGCCCTATGTGCTCGCAGGCATCGTGCTCGGGTCCGTATTCACCACTGTCTACAGCCTGCGGTTCCTTGTGGGAGCGTTCGGCCGCAAGGGATTACCGCAACCGAGCAAGCGGGTCGCGGAGATGCACCAGCCACAGGCCACCTTCCTCGCCGCGCCCGCCATCCTTGCCGCCGCAGGATTGGTCTTCGGCGTGTGGCCTGCAGGCCTTGACAACGTCCTCGACGCCTACGCGGACACGGTGCCTGGTGGCGAGGAATACGACCTCGCACTGTGGCATGGGGTTGGTGCGCCCCTGCTGCTGTCGCTGTTGGTTCTCGCCGTCGGCACGGCGGCGTTCTTCGGCCGGGACCGCCTACGGCGGATCCGAACGGCTCGCACTCCGTTGGGAAACGCCGACCGCATCTACGACGCGGCGCTGCGGGGCCTGGACCGGGTTTCGGTGCGGCTCACCGCTTTCACCCAGCGGGGCTCGATTCCGGCCACCCAATCGGTGATTCTGTGCACGCTGGTGCTGGTTCCCGTGATCGTCCTCGCTCTCGGTGCCCGCGATCGGCCCCACTTCGCGTTGTGGGATTCGCCATTGCAGGTCGTGGTCGGGCTGCTGATCCTCGCCGGGGCGCTTGGCGCCGCCGTGATGCGCAACCGGCTGGCCGCCGTGCTGCTCGTCGGTGTCACCGGCTACGGCTGCGGCACCATCTTCGCATTCCACGGTGCACCGGACTTGGCGTTGACCCAGTTTCTCGTGGAGACACTGACTTTGGTGATCTTCGTGCTGGTGCTGCGGGCGCTGCCCGCCGAGGCCGATCGAGCCAACATCGGGCGCCACCGGTTACCCCGCGCCGCCCTTGCACTAGCGGTCGGCGCTACCGTCACCACGCTGGCGGCGTTCGCGATGGCCGCCCGCACCGCAACCCCGATCGCCGAATTGCTTCCCGACGCAGCGTATTACCGCGGCCACGGTGCCAACACCGTCAACGTTCTACTCGTCGACATCCGGGCGTGGGACACCCTTGGGGAGGTCTCGGTGTTGCTGGTCGCTGCCACCGGGGTGGCATCACTGGTGTTCCGGCACAGGCGCTTTGGGGCGGCCCCGCGTGTCTCCGATGCGGGTCAGCCCGACATCGGCCCGGTCACCTCGGTGGCCATCAGCCCGGCGGCAGGCGATGTCACCTGGCTGCGTGGCAGCGAGCTGCGCGACCCGCGGCACCGGTCGCTGGTGCTTGAGGTGGCCACTCGAATGATCTTCCCGCTCATCATGGTGCTGTCGGCGTATTTCTTCTTCGCAGGCCACAACACTCCTGGCGGCGGGTTCGCTGGTGGGCTCACCGCCGGGCTGGCGCTGGTGCTGCGCTACCTGGCAGGCGGCCGTTACGAACTGGGCGAGACATTGCCGTTGGATGCAGGCAAGATCCTCGGCGTTGGCCTTGGCCTTTCGGCGGGCACCGCGGTCGCGTCGCTGTTGATGGGCGCGCCAGTGCTGTCGTCGGCGTTGATCCAGCTCGACGTGCCCGTGCTCGGCACGGTCAAGTTCGTCACCGCGTTGTTCTTCGACCTTGGCGTATACCTGATCGTCGTTGGCCTCGTGCTCGACGTGCTTCGCAGCCTCGGCGCGCGTGTCGACGTCGACATGGCCCAGGCGGTGTCGCGATGACCACCTACCTCGTTCCCCTTGTGCTGATCGGCGGCCTCATCAGCGCAGGCGTCTACCTGCTGCTCGAGCGCAATCTGACCCGAATGTTGTTGGGGTTGTTGCTCATCGGCAATGCCATCAACCTGCTGATCCTGACCGTCGGCGGCCCGTCGGGCAATCCCCCGATCCACGGCCGCACCAGCAATGGCGATACAGCTACGGCAGATCCGTTGGCACAAGGCATGATTCTGACGGCCATCGTCATCACGATGGGTATTGCGGCGTTCGTGCTTGCCCTTACCTACCGCTCATACCGGTTGAACACGGCCGAGGAAGTCAGCGACGATCCAGAGGACACCCGGGTCTCGCAACTGACGGCCGAGGACGCGGCCGCGCTCGATGAGGACCGTCCGCACCCAGAACCGGCCCGGGACACCGACCTGCCCGACGAACTCGACGCGTTGCCGGGACTCGAGAAGTGAACGCCCCCGCGGTCCTGACGCCGCTGCCGGTACTGATCCCGTTGGTCGGGGCCGCGCTCACACTGTTCGCGGGCCGCAGGCCGCGGCTGCAGCGGGCCATCACGCTTGCCGCACTTTCAGTGGTCGTCGTGGTGTGCGCAACGCTGCTGT
>JAVXWV010000664.1:0-3922 GCA_032230775.1 Mycobacterium sp.
GGGTCTGGCGCGGCGACGAGGACGGCGGCGGGCTGCAGGAATACTCGGTCGAGGTCAACGAGGGCGAGGTCGTCCTCGACATCATTCACCGGCTTCAGCAGACGCAGGCAGGCGACCTCGCGGTGCGGTGGAACTGCAAGGCAGGCAAGTGCGGCTCGTGCTCGGCGGAGGTCAACGGTCGGCCAAAGCTGCTGTGCATGACCCGGATGTCGACGTTCGACCCCGCCGAGACCATCACGGTGACGCCGCTGCGCACCTTTCCGGTGATCCGCGACCTGGTGACCGATGTGTCATTCAACTACGAAAAGGCCAGGGAGATCCCGTCGTTCACGCCGCCGAAGGATCTGCAGCCCGGCGAGTACCGGATGATGCAGGAGGACGTGAACCGGTCACAGGAGTTCCGCAAGTGCATCGAGTGCTTCCTGTGCCAGAACACCTGTCACGTGGTGCGTGATCACGAGGAAAACAAGAAGGCGTTCTCCGGACCCCGGTATTTGATGCGCCAGACCGAACTCGATATGCATCCGCTGGACACGCTCGGAAATCGTGCCGTGCAGGCCCAGGAGGAGAACGGGCTCGGCTTCTGCAACATCACCAAGTGCTGCACCGAGGTGTGCCCCGAGCACATCAAGATCACCGACAATGCGCTGATCCCACTGAAGGAGCGCGCGGCGGACCGCAAGTACGACCCCGTGGTGTGGCTCGGAAACAAGTTATTTCGGCGGGGGTAACGGGCAGCCCTCGCGGGTAGTCTTCATTCAGCGGCCAATCAACGACGAAAGGCAGCAGGATGAACATGCGAGAGCCTCATAGCATCAATGACATTCGCACCGCGATCCGTGAGCTGAGCGCGCGGGCCGAGTTGGCACGCAAAGAAGGCCGACCTGCCGACGCCGACGAACTCGAGCAGCGTGTTGCGGGTTATCGCGAGGAACTCGCCACCCGACCGTAGCTCAGGCGCCGAGCCGACGAAATGTGCTGCGGTGAAAGACAATCGGTGGTACATCGTCGTGCACGGTGATATCGCTGATCCGCAGAATGACGATGCTGTGATCGCCTGCGGGCACCACCTGTTCGATTGCGCTTTCCAGCCAGACGCTCGTACCCGCGACGAATACCGCGCCAGAGTCCCGTGAAACCGTCTCGAGACCCGCGAAGCGGTCGCCGGTCTTGGCAGCCAGCGTGCGGGCCGCCTCGTCATGGGCTTCGCCGAGCACGCTGATCCCCAGATAGGGCAGATCCCTCAGCTTCGGCCACGTCTCAGAGCAGTTCTGCACGCAGAACGACACCAGCGGCGGATCGAGCGAAACCGGTACGAAGGTGCTGGCGGCCAGGCCCACCCGTATGCCATTCACCTCGGCGGCAATCGCAATGACGCCGGACGGGAAATGTCCGAACGCCTCCCGCAGGGAGGTGGGGGTCACATCGGTAGGGCTCATCAACTCCATTTTCACACGCAGCCGTAGAGCCGTGGGGCGTGCGGCTAGTCAGCCCAGCGCTGCGCCTCGACATCGGCGGACCGCGCCGATTGCATCGGCACGTCGAGCCCGTCGTAGATGCCGGGCTTCTGCGTAGACAACCAGTCGAGGGCGCCGAGCAGCCGGTTCGCCGCGGTGGTGTTGCCACCGTCGGCGCGAGTGCCGCCAGGCAGGTCGGCGCGGCTGACGATGGTCAGCTGCGGGTCGCCGTCGACGATCACCCGATGATCGCCCACACCTTCATCGGGATACGGCCAGTCCGCCGCGCAGGTCGCGTGGATCCGGGTGATGTGGTCGATGACGATCCGCTCACGTCCGCCCGACTTCCCGATCACCTTGAGCCAAAATGCGCCCTGGGTGCCTTTCTCGAACCGCCCCATGATGGTGTCGACCGATTCGGTCAACGGGCGCCGCTCGACCTCCTCGGTGATCTCGTCGATCTCCAGCCCAAGTCCCCGTCCGATGAGCCGGATGTTACCGCCCCACACCATCGTCGGGATGGACGGCAGCAGCATCATCGGAACGGGATCTTCTGGGCCCATGGGCCGTCCGAATCCGCACGAGACCTTCACCGCGTACGGCTGGTCATATGTCGAGTAGTCGAAGATCTCCTGGCAGTGAATGGACCGGATGCGGGTGCACAGCCCGGCGGCGATGACCGCAAGGGCGTCGTTCCCCCAGCCCGGGTCGACGCCGCTGACGAGCATCGTTGCGCCGCCCTCCTCGGCGGCCTGGGTGAGCCGCTCGACCCACTCCGGCGGCGCGGACCGCGGGTCATAGAGGGAGTACAGCGACGGGGTCACCACATGCTTGCCGGCCCGCAGGCAGCGCTCGATGTCATTCACGGCGTCGTCGGGACGGATGTCGCCGGATGCCATGTAGGCGACGGCATCGCATCCGGCCAATGCGGCGTCGATGTCGGTGGTGGCGGCGACGCCTGTCTCGGAGTCGAGCCGCGAAAACGTCGCGGCGTCCTTACCGTCCTTGTCCGGCGAGGACGTGATGACGCCTGACAGCCGTAACCCGGGAAACGCCGCCGCCGAGCGGATCGCTGTAGCCCCCATATTGCCTGTTCCCCACACCGCGACACGAAGCACTCGGACACCCTATCCGGACCGCTCGTGATGAACCTCACACGGGGCTGAATGTGCAGCTCAGACACCTGTCAACTGCGGTTTTTGAGTCCCGGCCAACCACTGGGTTACATAGGTTGTGGAAATTGCTCACAGTGGCTTTGTGTTGAAGTTACTGAACGGTATAGTTCGGGCTAGTTACTGGTGGGTAACTTAGACCTAAGTACCCAACCGCAAGTGGCATTCTCGACGAGGAGGAAATGTGAGCCACTATAAGAACAATGTTCGTGACCAGGTATTCAACCTGTTTGAGGTTCTCGGCGTCGACAAGGCGCTCGGTGAGGGCGTATACGCCGACCTGGACGTCGACACCGCAACCGAAATGCTGGGCGAGATGGTCCGGCTGGCCGAGGGTCCGATCGCAGAGTCGTTCGCCGACGCTGACCGCAACCCGCCGGTGTTCGACCCCAAGACCCACAGCGTGGCCCTGCCCGAGTCGTTCAAGAAGTCGGTCAGGGCTTTGCTTGACGGCGGCTGGGACAAGATCGGCCTCGACGAGGAGCTCGGCGGCATGCCGATGCCCCGCGCGCTGCAATGGGCCCTGATCGAGCACGTCCTCGGCGCCAACCCCGCCGCGTACATGTACTCGATGGGCGCGGGTATGACTCAGATTCTGTACGACCTCGGCACCGAGGAGCAGAAGAAGTGGGCGGTGCTGGCCGCCGAGCGTGGTTGGACCGCGACCATGGTGCTCACCGAGCCCGACGCAGGCTCCGACGTCGGCGCAGGCCGCACCAAGGCCATCAAGCAGGAGGACGGCTCCTGGCACATCGACGGAGTGAAGCGCTTCATCACCTCGGGTGACGCCGACGACATCGGCGAGAACATCCTGCACCTGGTGCTGGCCCGCCCCGAGGGCGCCGGACCGGGCACCAAGGGTCTGTCGCTGTTCTTCGTGCCGAAGTTCCTCTTCGACCCCGAGACCGGCGAGCCCCGCGAGCGCAACGGCGTGTTCGTGACCAACGTCGAGCACAAGATGGGCCTCAAGGTCTCCACGACCTGCGAGCTGTCGTTCGGACAGCACGACGTCCCTGCCAAGGGCTGGCTGGTCGGCGAGGTCCACGAGGGCATTGCCCAGATGTTCGACGTCATCGAGCAGGCTCGAATGATGGTGGGCACCAAGGCGATCGCTACCCTGTCCACCGGTTACCTCAACGCGCTTGAATACGCGAAGAACCGCGTGCAGGGCGCTGACCTGACCCAGATGACCGACAAGACCGCGCCGCGCGTGACCATCACGCATCACCCGGACGTGCGTCGTTCGCTGATGACCCAGAAGGCCTACGCCGAGGGTCTGCGCGCGCTGTACCT
>JAVXWV010000328.1:0-2828 GCA_032230775.1 Mycobacterium sp.
GAGGTCCCGCTGCCGGAGAAGATCGTGCAGGCCCAGGTCGACGACACCCTGCACAACACCATCCACGGCCTCGACCACGACGAAAAGAAGTTCGAAGAGGCGCTGAAGGAGCAGGGCAGCAGCCGCGAGGAGTTCGATGCCGACAACCAGAACAACGCCGAGAAGGCCGTCAAGACCCAGCTGTTGATGGACGCGATCGCCGACAAGCTCGACGTGCAGGTCGGGCAGGCCGACCTCACCGAGAGGCTGGTGTTGATGTCGCGGCAGTACGGGCTGGAACCGCAGCAGCTGCTGCAGTATCTGCAGGAGCAAAACCAGCTGCCTGCGATGTTCGCCGATGTGCGTCGCGGCCTGACGGTCGCGGCGGTGGTGCACGCTGCCTCCGTCACCGACACCGACGGCAGCGTGATCGACACCACGGAGTACTTCGGGCCGTCGGGTGAGCAGGCCGAACAAGCTGTTGCTGAGGACTCTGACGAGGCCGCCAGTGAATCAGACGAAGTGTCCGCCGACGCCAAGTGACGCTGTGAGCGAACGGGCGCCGTCTAGGGAGTGCGCGACGACGCAGGTTGGTTAGTGTCATTTGGAGACGGACATCGCGTCCCGAGACTTAAGAAGAAAGCAGGTATCCAGTCGTGACTGACATGCGTGGCGCCTCGCAGGGCCTCAACCTTGTCGACTCGGTGTACGAGCGGCTGCTGTCCGAGCGCATCATCTTCCTGGGTTCCCAGGTGGACGACGACATCGCGAACAAGCTGTGCGCGCAGATTCTTCTGCTGGCCGCCGAGGACCCCACCAAGGACATCAACCTGTACATCAACTCGCCCGGTGGCTCGATCAGCGCCGGCATGGCCGTGTACGACACGATGGTGCTGGCCCCGTGCGACGTCGCCACCTATGCGATGGGCATGGCCGCCTCGATGGGTGAGTTCCTGCTCGCCGCGGGCACCAAGGGTAAGCGCTACGCGCTGCCGCACGCCCGGATCCTGATGCACCAGCCGCTCGGCGGCATCACCGGTGGTGCGACGGACATCGCGATCCAGGCCGAGCAGTTCGCGGTCATCAAGAAGGAGATGTTCCGCCTCAACGCGGAGTTCACCGGCCAGCCGCTTGAGCGCATCGAAGCCGACTCCGATCGCGACCGCTGGTTCACCGCACCGGAGGCTCTCGAGTACGGCTTCGTCGACCACATCATCACGAGCGCCAATATCAACGGCTCAGGACCGGGAGCAGGACTAGACAAATGACCGATCACACTGACCCCCGTCTGCAGCCTCAGGCCCGCTACATCCTGCCGTCGTTCATTGAGCACTCCAGCTTCGGCATCAAGGAGTCCAATCCGTACAACAAGCTCTTCGAGGAGCGCATCATCTTCCTCGGCGTGCAGGTCGATGACGCTTCGGCCAACGACATCATGGCCCAGCTGCTGGTGCTCGAGTCGCTGGATCCCGACCGCGACATCACGATGTACATCAACTCGCCCGGCGGCTCTTTCACGTCGCTGATGGCGATCTACGACACCATGCAGTACGTGCGCGCCGACATCCAGACGGTGTGCCTCGGCCAGGCCGCGTCGGCGGCAGCCGTGCTGCTGGCCGCAGGCTCGCCAGGCAAGCGGCTCGCGCTGCCGAACGCCCGCGTGCTCATCCACCAGCCCGCGCTGTCCGGCGTCATCCAGGGCCAGTTCTCCGACCTGGAGATCCAGGCCAAGGAGATTGAGCGGATGCGCACGCTGATGGAGACGACGCTGGCCAACCACACCGGCAAGGACCCGGCAGTCATCCGCAAGGACACCGACCGCGACAAGATCCTCACCGCTGCCGAAGCCAAGGATTACGGCATCATCGACACGGTGCTGGAGTACCGCAAGCTCTCGGCTCAGACCGCCTAGGCGCTAGGTGGCTAGGCCGCCGTCGGTGACCAGCACGGTATCGTGGGACACAGCGAACACCACGTCGCAGTCTCTAGGCCAGTTACGGGGGCGGCCTCTCGGTCCGATAACGGCGGCGACACGCCAGGGACACGGTGGCGGGTTGCGGGGGGTCACAGAGCGTGTCAGGCGATATGTTCTGCGAACACATATAAATACCAACGACGCGATTCGGCTTTATCGGTCGCACCGCGCCGGAACATACGGGTAGCGTCGGGACCAACAGCTAGGAAGATCTCGAGCGATCCGTACGACCAGCATCGTTACCGACTGCGAGGAAAGTAGGACCCCAGCACATGGCACGCATCGGAGACGGCGGTGACCTGCTGAAGTGCTCGTTCTGTGGCAAGAGCCAAAAACAGGTCAAGAAGCTAATTGCGGGCCCAGGCGTCTATATCTGCGATGAATGCATAGATCTGTGCAACGAGATCATCGAAGAGGAACTGGCAGACGCTGACGACGTCAAGCTTGACGAACTGCCCAAGCCGATGGAAATCCGCGAATTCCTCGAGGGCTATGTCATCGGTCAGGACACCGCCAAGCGCACACTGGCCGTCGCCGTCTACAACCATTACAAGCGCATTCAGGCGCAGGAGAAGATGCGCGATTCCCGCGCAGAGCCCGTCGAGCTGTCCAAGTCCAACATCCTGATGCTCGGCCCCACCGGCTGCGGCAAGACCTACCTCGCACAGACCCTGGCCAAGATGCTCAACGTCCCGTTCGCCATCGCGGACGCGACCGCGCTGACCGAGGCCGGTTATGTCGGCGAGGACGTCGAGAACATTCTGCTCAAGCTGATCCAGGCCGCCGACTACGACGTCAAGCGCGCCGAGACCGGCATCATCTACATCGACGAGGTCGACAAGATCGCCCGCAAGAGCGAGAACCCGTCGATCAC
>JAVXWV010000408.1:0-3718 GCA_032230775.1 Mycobacterium sp.
AACATGGCCGGCGTCGTGGCCCTCGTCGCAGTGTCCTTCTGCCTGTCACTCATGTTTCCAACGATCTACGGTGTGGCTCTTCAGGGACTGGGACCGGCGACAAAATTCGGCGCCGCCGGCCTGGTGATGGCAATCGTCGGTGGGGCGATCATGCCATTGATCCAGGGCCGACTGCTCGACGCCACCAGCCCCGCGATCTCGTTCGTGGTACCTGCTGCCTGCTTCGCAGTCGTGACCAGTTTTGCCTTCTTCGATCTGAAGGCCGAACGGAACCCGGTTGGAGAACGCGCATGAAACGCTACTGGATCCTTGCGCTGGCATTGGTCGTCGCGGCATGCGGCGGTGGCGGTCAAGCGGCTAACTTCAAAGGTGCAACGGATCGGCTCGAGGTTGTTTCGTGGTGGGTGTCGCCGTCCGAGCATCCGGCTTTCGAGGTGTTGCTGAACGCCTTCAAGGCCGCCAATCCGAAGGTGGACGTCATCGATGGTTCCATCGCCGGGGGCGGGGGGAGCAATGTGCAGGTCGCGCTCGCCGCGCGGCTGCGGGCCGGTGATCCGCCCGATGTGTGGCAGACATTCCTGGGCAGTTCGCTTCGCGCCTGGGTCGACGCCGGCCGGATCGCAGACGTGTCCGCCGTCTACGAACGCACGGGCTTGGATCACACCATGCCTGCGACATTGCTCGACGCGGCGACCTATCGGGTCAAGGCGTGGGGCGTGCCCACAGGATCGCACCGCGGCAATAATCTCTGGTTCAACCTGCGCGTGCTGCATGACGCCGGCATCGCTGTTCCAGCCGCCGGCTACACCTCGGGGAATTTCGCCAGTGACCTGGCGAAGGTAGCGGCAAGCGGACGAACAGCGTTGTGCCTGGGCGGTAAAGATCGCTTCACCGCCACAGAGCTTTTCGAAAACACCTTGCTCGGCGTCATCGGCCCCGACGGCTGGGCCAAGATTCGTGACGACTCATTCGACTGGACCGGCTCCCAGCTCAAAGACGCGCTGACCCGATTCGGCGACGTCGTGTCCCGCGCCGATCCAAGTGCCGGTGCCCTGACGTGGGATCAAGCGGCGAAGAAGTTGGCGTCCGGTGATTGCGCATTCCTGTCGATGAACGATTCCGTTTATGGGGAGCTCGTTGCGAACGGCGCCACCGAAGGCAGGGACTTCGGATACGTGCCCTATCCCGGAACTGCGGGCGCCTATCTGGCGATTGTGGATACCTTCGTCGTGTCGGCTCAGGCCAAAGACGGGCTGAATGGCATCAAGTTCCTAGAGACGATCGCTGATCCCAAGACGTCGCTCGCTTTCAACAAGGCGAAAGGCTCAGTGCCAATACGAAACGACGTCGATGTGTCCTCGCTACCCGCTTATCAGCGTCAGGCGTCCGAGGCATTGTGGCACGACAAAATTCTGCTATCGATGACGCACGGCGAACTTATGCCATCCGCATTCCAGCAGGCGCTCTATGACGCGGTGGCGGCGTTCGTGCAAAGTAAGAACCCGAAGTCGTTCATCGATACGCTGCAAAATTCCATCGCGGTTCCAATTCCAGGCGGACGATGACGTCCGGTGACGGTCCTCCAGTGGAAGGAGTGGCGCATGAGCGACCAGGATAGTCAGGACAAACCCCTGTTCCTGGTTGTCACCATCAAGCCTCGGCTCGACCGACTCGACGAAGCTGAGGCGCAGTTGCAGTCGATGCGGCAAAACACCGTCAAGGAGCCGGGCTGCGTGTTCATGCACCTCGTCCAGCCCCAGGACGACCCGGACACGTGGGTGATGCTCGAGATGTTCCGCTCTCGCGCCGCGTGGGACGAGCACATGCGCCAGCCCTACAACACCGAAGGCAACAAGATTCTTGAAGGCCTTCTGCGTGAGCCTTCCGACCTCCGCCTGCTCGACAAGAAATAGGAATCGCGAAGCCAACGACCGCGTTTCTACAGCGATGATCTGGAGCCCATGACGGGAATCGAACCGGCGTAGTCAGGCGGCACCGCCGTGACGACCGCAGCCGACAACTGAAGCGTCCAACAACTGAAGCGCCCAACAACAGGAGACGTCAGATGGCCGATCCAAAGGTGCTCGGCATCGTGCTCGCCGGTGGTGAGGGGAAGCGCCTCTCACCACTGACCCTCGACCGGGCCAAGCCAGCCGTTCCGTTCGGTGGGCTGTATCGATTGATCGATTTCGCGTTGTCGAACCTGGTCAACGGCGGGGTGCTGCGGATCGCGGTGCTCACCCAGTACAAGAGCCACAGCCTGGACCGCCACATCACCACGACCTGGCGGATGAGCAGCCTGCTCGCCAACTACGTGACCCCGGTGCCCGCCCAGCAGCGCCTTGGCCCGCAGTGGTACACCGGCTCCGCCGATGCGATCTACCAGTCACTGAACCTGATCCACGACGAGAAGCCGGATCTGGTCATCGTGTTCGGCGCCGACCACGTCTACCGCATGGACCCGAGGCAGATGATCGCGCAGCACCTCGACAGTGGCGCGGGCGCCACGGTGGCCGGCATTCCGGTGCCACGCAAGGAGGCCAGCGCCTTCGGCGTGATCAAGACCGCCTCCGACGGGCTCCGGGTCGAGGCGTTCCTGGAGAAGCCGCCCGACCCGCCGGGGCTGCCAGGTCGGCCGGACGAGACGTTCGCGTCGATGGGGAACTACCTATTCTCCGCCGACGCGCTGGTCGAGGCGCTGCGCAAGGACGCCGCCGACGAGTCCAGCAAGCACGACATGGGCGGCAACATCATGCCGATGATGGTGGACCGGGGCATGGCACAGGTGTACGACTTTCAAAGCAACGAGGTGCCCGGTGCCGATCCCGCCGACGCCGGCTACTGGCGGGACGTTGGAACGCTGGACTCCTACTACGACGCGCATATGGACCTGTGCGCTGTCGTGCCGGTATTCAACCTGTACAACAGTGAGTGGCCGATTCTCACCCACATCCCGCCGCAACCACCGGCGAAGTTCGTGCACGAGGACGGCGAGCGGGTCGGCCATGCGGTCAACAGCGTGGTCTCCAACGGCGTCATCGTCTCTGGGGCGCTGGTGCGCGAGTCAGTACTGTCTCCCGGTGTGCGGGTAGAGGATTACGCCATCGTGGAACGCTCAGTGATCATGGACAACACCGTTATCGCCGCCGACGCCGTGGTGCAGAACGCGATCATCGACAAGGACGTGGTGGTGCCCGAGGGGGCGCAGGTGGGGGTGGACAAAGACCACGACCGGGCGCGCGGATTCGTCGTCTCCGACGGCGGCGTGACCGTCGTCGGCAAGAGCCAGGAGGTGACCAAGTGAGTCAGCCCAACCAGACGGGTGACCGACCAAACCGCCAAACTCCGCAGGGCGACCCGCATCTCCAGGATGGCTGCTAGCCACGATCGTTCGCCGCGAGCGCGACGATCCGTTCGGCGCGCCGAAGTACTGGGGCATCGACCATCAAGCCCTCGTATTGGAAGACGCCCCGCTCATCGCGGGCAGCCGTCAACACGTGTCGCGCCCAGTCCACCTGGTCGGGGGTGGGTGCGTAGCCGGCGCGAATGACCGCGACCTGCGACGGGTGGATCGCGACCTTGGCGTCGAAACCGACGGCCACCGCATCGTCGACCTCCTGGGCCAGGCCGTCGAGGTCCTTGATGTTCAGGTACACCGAATCCAGCGCCATTCGTCCGTACGCCTTGGCCGCCAGAAGCGTCTGCGACCGCACATGCC
>JAVXWV010000514.1:0-2757 GCA_032230775.1 Mycobacterium sp.
CAAAAAGAGAGCCATCGTCGCCATCGGGCGCTCCATCTTGGTCATCATCTGGCACCTGCTGTCAGATCCCCAGGCCTGCTTCCACGACCTGGGTCCCGACTTCTACGACAACCGCATCGGCCCGAAACGCAAAAAACGTAACCACACCACGGTGAGGAAGATCGGCAAGATCGGGTAGAGCAACTCGCTGGCAGCGTCCTGCAGGAACGACACCCGATCACGACGAGGCGAGATCAACCATAAGTCGCCTTCAGCGGCGACCGGCCAGAATCAGCGGTTCCCTGCCCGCGTCGCCATCGGCTACTGCGGCAACGCAGAGACCGGAAAAGTCATTCGCTGTCGCTCCACGGCACACCGCTCAGAGTCTTGGCACTGACCAAGTCGTGACTGTGATTGAGCTGAACCCAGCAGCCGAACAAAGATCAGATAGAGGCGCAACGACACGGCTCGCGATCATGTGGTGTCTGCTCGAGGACGACATCACCGCAGATCGGAGCTATCGGCCGAGTTCTGGAACCATCGGGTTGCGCGACCACCGCACGCTGGGATAGCGAGCAGCGCTGTGCCGGCCGCCGCAAGAGTTAGTGAGCCCGCTCACGCACGAGCAGCGCCACCGATCGTGCTCCGACGCGCACGGTCGTCCCGGTTGGTGAAGCCGCTGTCTCGATCGTGCCGTGGAAGGTGTCGAGGGCGGGACGCCACGGACCGGCGGCGGGGAGGGTGAACTCCAGCTCCTCCCACCAGCCGTTGATCAGTAGCAGTAGGTCGTCGTCGAGCATCGGCATGCCGCGATCGTCGCGGTCGGGCTCGGCGGAGCCGTCGATCAGGACGGCGACGGAGCGAGTGAGCGGGTCGTTCCACGCGGCGTCGGTCATTGGTGTTCCGCTAGGGGTGAACCAGTCAACCTCGTCATCGCGCGCCCCGGTGACGTAACGGCGCCGGCGCAGCGCCGGGTGTGCGCCGCGCAGCGCGACCAGCTCGCGGGTCCACGCGAGCAGCTCGTTGTCGCCTCCCGACCAGTCGAACCATGAGATCTCGTTGTCCTGGCAGTAGGCGTTGTTGTTGCCTGCCTGGGTTCGGCCCATTTCGTCGCCGCCGAGGATCATGGGTACCCCGAGGGAGAGCAGGAGCGTGGCCAGCAGCGCCCGCTGCTGGCGCCGGCGCAGTGCCAGCACCCCCGGATCGTCGGTGGGGCCCTCCGCTCCGCAGTTCCACGACCGGTTGTCGTCGTTTCCGTCGCGGCCTTGCTCACCGTTGGCGTCATTGTGTTTGACGTCATAGCTGACCAAGTCGCGCAGGGTGAATCCGTCGTGTGTGGTGAGGATGTTGACCGACGCCGAGGGCCGGCGCCGGGACCCGCCGAACAGATCGCCCGAGCCGGAGATTCGGCGGGCGAAATCTGCGAGGCTACCGTCGGCGCTGCGCCAGAAGTCGCGGACCGTGTCGCGGTAGCGGCCGTTCCACTCCGACCACTGGGCTGGGAACCGCCCCAAATCGTAGCTGTCAGCCTGCCCGACATCCCATGGTTCGGCGATCAGCTTGACTTGCGAGAGCACCGGGTCCTGATCGACGAGGTCGAAGAACGCCGAGGTCGATGCGAACCCGCCCGCCTCGCGCCCGAGCGTGGCGGCCAGGTCGAACCGGAACCCGTCGACGTGCATCCGCGTCACCCAGTACCGCAGACTGTCCAGGATCATCCGAAGGCACGTCGGGTGCCCGACGTTGAGCGAGTTGCCGGTGCCGGTGGTGTCGAAGTAGTGGCGGGGGTCGCCGTCGACCAGGCGATAGTAGGCGGCGTTGTCGATACCGCGATGGCACAGCGTAGGGCCGTACTCGTTGCCTTCAGCGGTGTGGTTGAACACCACGTCGAGCACAACCTCCAAACCGGCCTGGTGCAACGTCGCCACCATGGTCTGAAACTCCCCGACCTGCCCGCCCACGGCTCCGGCGCGAACCGCGGCTGAATAGTCCGCGTGCGGTGCGAAGAAACCGATGGTGTCGTAGCCCCAGTAATTGGTGAGCCCTTTCGGCCGCAGCGTTCCGCTAGTCACCGACTGATGCACCGGCAGCAGCTCCACCGCCGTCACGCCGAGTCGCACCAGGTGCTCGACCGCCGCCGGATCCGCCAAGCCGGCGTACGTACCTTGCAGCTCTTCCGGGACGTCGGGGTGGCGGCCCGTGAAGCCCTTGACGTGGGTCTCATACAGCACGGTGTTGGCGTAGGAGGTACCCGGCGGCGAGTCAGCGCCCCAATCGAACGCGGGGTCGACGACAACGGACAGCGGCATCGCGTCGAGGGAATCAAGCCTGTTCACCGAGTCCGGCCCGTCCGCCCACGGGTAACCGAAAATGCGCTCGTCCCACGCGAGGTCGCCGTGTACAGCCTTGGCGTACGGGTCCAACAGCAACTTGGCCGGGTTACACCGCAACCCCCGGCCGGGAGCGCCAGGGCCGCGGACGCGGAACCCGTACCGGGTGCCGACGCCTAAACCCGGCACGAACCCATGCCACACCCCAGCGTCGTACTCCTGCAGCGAAACGCGCTCCTCGGACCTGCTGCCGTCCCCGGTCTCGTTGATGACGCACAGGTCGACGGCCTCGGCGACCTCCGAGGCCACCGCAAAGTTCGTACCCCCCTCGGCCGGCGTAGCGCCGAGCGGGAACGGACGGCCAGGCCACACCGATAACGACATGCGATTCATCCAACCCGAGTGCACATGTCCCGACGAGAGCAGATCCTGGCGAAACAACCGAACA
>JAVXWV010000580.1:0-5098 GCA_032230775.1 Mycobacterium sp.
CGGTCCGAGCACCTCGTGCATCGACCAGGACGTGGTGTGCACCAACGCTCGGCTGGTGAGCTCCTCGCCGAGAACGGCTCGCAGGATCGGCGAACCCCCGAGGCCGCCGATTCGCGCCGGCCATCCCCAGCGCATCCAGCCAGCGTCGAACAACAGCCGCTGCACGCGGCGCTGGTGGTTCAGCTGAGCATCCACGCTCTGGTCCTCGATCGCAGGGACGAGCGAATCGCCGACCTCGTCGATCCATTCCCGAACCCCGGCGCGAAATTCGCGCACGTCCACGACAGCCCGCCGCTCTCAGGAGTCGACGAATCCGGAGGCGACATACGCCTCGCGGATCGGCGGCTTCAGATCGTCGGGAAACGCAGTCTGCGGAGGGCGCGCGGGGTGGTCGCCGACGGGCAGCCCGAGCAGCGAGGCGCCGAACTTGAACCCGGCACCCCAGTGCGTGAACATTCCAGGCCGGGCGGGATGGGACTGGTAGCGGCGACTTGCCTCACGCATGGCGGTCAGGCCGGTGTCGGCGGCGAAGTGATCTGCGCGCTCGAAATCACCGCGAACCAACAGTTCTCGCCATTCACTGAACAACGGTGCTCCCGGCTTCTCGTACAGGTACAGCGCCGAGCCGAGCGCTCCGGGGTGCGGTATCCCCAACCGGATCCCCGCCTCGTCGGCCGCTTCCCACAGCACCATGTCCGGAGCCAGCTTGTGTACCGCCAGGCTGTGCTCGGCGTCGAGCAACCCGTTCTTCAGCCCGCACAACGCGGGAACCTCGCGGTAGAGCTCGACGCATTCTTCCGGGGTCAGCACCAGCCCTGTGGAGTGGGAATTGAAGAAGCCCAGCGGCATGTCGGTGCGGTCGGCGACGTAGCGCAGATACTCCAGCACACCGGGCTTCCCTGAGCATTCGAAGTAGGGCGTCAGGATGTAGCAGATGTCGGCGCCCAGCTCCTGGGCGTTCAGCGTGAGCTCGACGGCCTGCTTGGCGGTATCGGTGCTGGACATCACCTGCACGAGCGCGCCGGGCTTGACCCGCCGGGCTTCTTCGATGGCGACCCGGGCCACTTCCTTGAGCTCATCAGTGGTCAGTGACCAGAATTCGGCGATGCCGCCGGTCAGCCAGATGCCGTCCTGATTCAGATCCACTAGGCAATGCCGCACAAGCGTCCGCAACGCCTCGTAATCGATGTCATCGCCGTCGAGACCGCAGAACGGGGTGTAGAGCGAGCTGCAGTTGCCCCACAGATGTTCGGATGCCCAGTCCTTCGCCTCTTTGCCGGTGACACCAGTGGCCACAACCGACTCCTTCTGAACTGTTGGCGGCGCGAGTTCTCGGGCCAGATGGTGACTATCACGTACGCGTCATGGTAGAACGATATCTGCGTCCAGTGCAAGGAACGAGTGCACTAATACGGCACCATCGTCCGCGTAATTCGTTAGGCTCACAGACAGAAGCATGAGGAGTGCGATGTCGAAAGGCATGGAAGGTCGGATCGCCGTGGTCGCGGGTGCGTCGATGGGCGTCGGCCGGGCCACCGCGATTCGCCTCGCGGAGGATGGCGCGACGGTAGTGCTACTGGCCCGCCGTAAATTGCTCCTCGACGAGGTCGTCGAGATCATCGGGCCGAGCGCCATCCCGATCGTGACCGATGTGACCAACAGTCACGATGTGCACTCCGCCTTCGATCAGATCGCGGCGCAGTTCGGCCGCGTCGACGTCCTGATCAACTCCGCAGGCGCCAGCCGGATCCGGCTTATCGAAGAAGCCAGCGACGAGGACATCGCCGTCACGGTCAACACCAACCTGGTAGCGCCCATGTACACCACCCGCTCGGCGATACCGCTGCTACGTGCTGCCGGCGGTGGGGACATCATGAACATCTCCTCCGAGATCACCCTCGACGACATGCCGATGATGACCCTCTACGCGGCCACCAAGAACGGGCTGAACGGCTTCACCAAAGCCATGGGTAAGGAACTGCGGCGAGAAGGCATCCGGGTGACCCTGGTCATTCTTGGCGCGGTCGCAGACACCGGAATCCACGAGAATTTCGGCCCCGGCGACCTCGAAAGGGCTTGGCCGCTATGGGAAGCCGACGGTTACCTGACCCGCATGAGTGGTACCCGACTCCTCGCCCCGGCCACCGTCGCCGATGTGCTGCATGACGTCATCACCCGGCCTCGCGAAGTGATGATGGACGTCGTCCATGTCCGTCCGGCGAGCAGCTGACCCGCCGGGTCAGACCTGAAACTGCAAGGGAGACACTGTGATTCGACCTATGGACGGGGTCCAGGTGCTTGAGGTGGCGCAATTCACCTTTGTGCCCGCCGCGGGCGCCGTCCTGGCCGACTGGGGCGCTGACGTGATCAAGGTCGAACACGCAGAAACCGGTGACGCCCAGCGCGGCCTGAGCGCCCTGATGGGCATGCCGGTCGGCAGCGGATCCTTCGCGCCCTTGATGGAACACCCCAACCGGGGCAAACGCAGCATCGGCCTCGCGTTGGAGCAGCCCGAGGCTCTGGCCGTCCTGCACGAACTGATCCGCACCAGCGACGTGTTCCTGACCAACTTCCTTCCCCGGGCGCGCCGCCGGTTGGGCATCGAGCTCGAGGACGTCCGCAAGATCAACCCCGACATCATCTATGTCCGCGGGTCCGGCTTCGGCGCGACCGGCCCCGACAGCGAGAAAGGCGGCTATGACAGCACTGCCTTCTGGGCCAGGGCCGGCAGCGCGTTGGGAACCACGCCGGTGGACTACGACGGCCTATGCGTGATGCCTGCCGGCGCCTACGGTGACTCGCTGGGCGGGATGACCATCGCCGGGGGTATCGCCGGCGCACTGTTCGCCCGGGAGCGCACCGGCGAGACGTCAGTCATCGACGTGTCGTTGCTCGGTGTCGGTGCATGGGCGAACGCGCTCTCGGTGGGCTTCGCACTTCTGGAGGGCGGCCCACCGGAGCGACGCGCGCCCGGCAATTCGGCTCGCACGAACCCACTTGTCGGCAACTACCGCACCGCCGATGACCGGTGGCTCGTCCTGGCGATGCTCCAGCCGGGCCGCTACTGGCCCGAGTTCTGTCGGCACATCGACCGCGAGGACCTCGTCACCGACGAGCGGTTCGCCACGACCGAGGCGCTGATGGGCAATGCACCGGTGGCGGCGGACATCGTGCAGGACGTGCTGGCGACCAGGCCCCTCGCCGAATGGGTCGCCCGGTTCGCAGGCATGGAAGGGCAATGGGCCGTCGCGCAAGATCCATGGGAAGTAGGCCAGGACCCGGCCGTACGCGCCAATGGGCTGATCGCCGAGGTGATCGACAGCGAGGGCACCCCCCGGGAATTGGTCGCCAACCCGGTCCAGTTCGATGAGAAGCCGGCACAAATCACGCGGGCCCCGCAATTCGCCGAGCACACCGACGAGATTCTGCGCGCCCTCGGCAAGTCCGACGACGAGTTGATCGACCTCAAGATCAGTGGTGCGGTGACCTGACAGGCGCGGTGGCTATCAGTCCGCCGCACGGAGGATGGCCGCAGAACAGAACGCCCACAGGTCGTCGAAAGTGGTCGACCGTCCGCCGGACAACACCGCCGAGTGCGAGGTCGCCAGCAGCAATTCCTGCAGCAGCGCGGCTTGGGTGCCCAGCGGGACGTCCTCCCGGAGCAGGCCTGCGTCGGCAATGTCTTTGAGGAGTTCGACGATTAGGGAATGCAGCGGCTCCAGAGCGCGGGTGAGATCGTTCGGTCGCGATTCGGTCAGCCGCAGGTGCAAGACGCTGAGCCCACGAGCCAGCCGGGGCGGCATCGCCGTGATCTCCGATATAGCTTCCAGCAGCGCTTTGAGCCGCAACACCGGGTCTTTGATGCCGTCGCACCGCTCCCGCAGCATCGGTAGCGCTGTGGTGCGCAGAATCGTCTCGTAGACAGCCAGCAGGAGACTGTCTTTGCCATCGAAAAACGTGTAGAAGGTGCGCTGCGACATGTTGGAGCGGTCGACGACGTCCTGAATGGTGAAGTCACTTTCGTCTCGCTCGCCGAGCAGTTCGATCGCTGCCGCGACAAAGCGGTCACTGCGCGCTTGGGCGCGTGCGCGGGCGTTGCGCAGCGACCGGTCGACGCTGTCCCGCTGCCAAGTCGGTACGTGAGCCTCGGCAGGCTGCTGGTCCTTCTTTGGTTTCACCTCAGTTGACCGCGCCATGGTTCCCCGCTCTCTCAAGCTCGACTTCGGTAAGGAAGTCGCCGATGACCTGCCCCACCGTATCCGGGCACTTTTGATGGGCTGCGTGCGCCGCGCCCGCAATCTCGACATACCGCGCGTGCGCATTGAGTTGGCCGAACCGGCGGCCCTGCTGCTGACGCGTCGGTTCGTCATCCTCGCCCGCCATCAGCAGGATCGGGCATCCGACGCCGGCCAACACGTCGTCGGACAACTCGGGACGAGACACGCTGTCTTCGTGCAGGGCCGTGACCAGATCGCGCCAGTGCTCGGGACCATGGGTGGCGTCATGCAGGCTTCGCAGCGCGAATGGCCACCTGCGGTGGAGAGTCTCCAGACGGGGAACACGGTAGTCGCTGGGGCGTCCCGTGCCCGGGGAGATGAGGACTAGAGATCGGGCCGTTCCCGGAGCATCCAGCTCCAACGTCAGCGCGATCTCTGCGCCGTAGGAGAAACCCACGATATGCGGGCGGCCCATGTCCAGGTGGTCGATGAGGTGGTACAGATCCCCGCGGATCGCGTCGCCCGTTGTCGCCGTTGCCCGGAATTCCGACCGGCCGTGGCCGCGCAGATCAGGCAGGATGCAGCGGTAGCCCGGCCCAAGGGCGACGGCCAGGTCAGCCCACTCGAATTCACCGGTCGCGGTCGCGCCATGGACGAACAGGATCGGCTGTGGCCCGTCACCAACCACGGAATACGCCAGCCTCAGCCCATCGTGTTCGTAGGTGACGGCGCGCGGCACACCTGACGGGTCAGTCATGACGTCCTTCAGACAACAACATGGTTCTCGTTCCCTGACAGATCACAAAGCCGCTCGGAGACAGACGACCACAATTCGGGTTTCATCTGTCTCCTAATGCCCTCCGTTGACGTCCACCAAATTC
>JAVXWV010000619.1:0-2797 GCA_032230775.1 Mycobacterium sp.
GATGACGAAGCACGAGGATCTCGAGCTCCTTGTCCGAGGGCGACCGGGCCAGCACAACCATCCATCCGATGAGCCGGGAGACGATCAGGTACATCAGTCGTAGCGCCACCCGCCCGATCATGCCCCGCCGTCGTCCGAGTCGAACCTGCAGGTCACGGCTGCGGGCTGAGTTTCGGGCACCCACAGGCGCGGCGCCGCCATGGACCGCCAACAAGAGCAAGCGGATGAGTGACCACCCTGATCCACGTATCACCCGAACAGCCCGGGCCCTCGAACAGGCGATCGTAGAACTCGCCTCACAGCGGCCCGTCTCACAGATCACCGTCGCGGAACTAGCCCACCGCGCCGAAGTGACCCGAGCAACCGTCTACAACCGATATGGCAGCCCGCTCAACGTGGTCATCCACGTGCTCGATACCGACCTCCAGCGCGGCCATCGCCAGGAAGAGCAACGCCGAGCCACCGGCGGATACACCACCACGGAAAATCTCCGCTTCGCCATCGGCGAAGTCGCCGACCACATCACCCGGTTCAAAGCGATCTACCAGCTCGCCCTCCACGACCCGGCCGACAACGGAGTCTACGAAGCCCTGATACGCCACTTCATCGACTACAGCCACGTCGTCCTGGCCCGCTGCACCCACCCCGACCTACCCGACACCAACCACCAGGTCATCGCGCAGTTCGTCTCCCACGGGTTCGCAGGAACCATCAAGGCATGGCTCCATGACGACTCCATCACCAAACACGACCTGGTCGAAGCCGCCGTCGCCTGCACACCAACCTGGTGGACCTGACACCAGCCCGCCTAGCGCCGCCACCGTGCCCCCTGGCAGTCCGGGGAAACGGAGCGACTGGCTGACCACACCGCCGGGGCCGCAACATGGTGGCATGACAACAACATTGATCACCGGAGCGAACAAGGGACTGGGCTTCGAGACCGCTCGTCGACTCATTGCAGCTGGTCAAACCGTCTATGTCGGTAGCAGGGACGCCGAACGTGGGCGCCGCGCCGCCGAGCAGATGGGTGCGCGGATGGTCGTCCTCGACGTCACCGACGACGCCTCTGTCGCCGCCGCAGCGAAAACCATCGAGGCCGAGGGCGGGCTAGACGTGCTGGTCAACAACGCCGGCATCGAACCACGGTTAGCGGATGGAAGTGTGGTCGGCGCCGCGGAGACGACCGCCGACCTGATGCGGCAGGTATTCGAGACCAACGTCTTTGGCATCGTGCGCGTCACCCACGCGTTCTTACCCCTGCTGCAGCACTCCACTGCCCCGGTCATCGTCAACGTCAGCAGCGGCCTGGCCTCGCTAACCCGGCTCAGCGACCCAGACAACCCGGCGCATGCCTACCCGGGGTGGCCTATCCGGCGTCGAAGACCGCGGTCAACATGATCACCGTCCAGTACGCGAAGGCGTTTCCCGCCATGCGGATCAACGCAGTGGAACCCGGTTACACCGCGACAGGCCTCAACAGGCACCGGCACGCAGACCGTCGAGCAGGGCGCTCCGCATGGCGCAGGTAGGCCCCGACGGGCCAACCGGAGGCTACTTCGACACCACAGGCCCTCTCCCCTGGTAAGGGCATGATCGATCCGAGCGACGACCCACAGGAGCTCGGCGCCAAGATCCGCGTAGTGCGGATTGCGATCTTCAACGGCTCCGGGGCGTGGTGGGGTAGTCGGTCGCGCGGAAGCACCCGTAGACGTGGTCGTTGACCACCCCGACGTTCTGCATGAACGCGTACACGCTCGTCGGCCCGACGAAGCGGTACCCCTGCGACTTCAACTGCTTGGCGAACGCCTCCGCCTGCGGCGTCGACTTAGGCAGGTCGGCGACGGACCGCGGTGCCCGCTTGCGGGTGATCTCGTAGGACTTTGCGAGCGCCACGAGGCTCGGCGACGCGGACATCATCGCACGCGCGTTGTCGACAGTGGCCTGGATCTTGCGACGGTTGCGGATGATCGAGGCGTCCTGTACCAGCCGGTCGACGTCCCGCTCGGTCATCGCCGCGACCTTGGCGACGTCGAAGCCCCGGAATGCCGTCCGCAACGCGTCCCGCTTGCCGAACACGATCGACCAGCTCAGCCCGACCTCTAACACGCCCAGGGTGAGCGCCTCGAACATCGCGGACTCGTCGTAGGTGCGGGTACCCCAGACCTCGTCGTGGTAACGGCCGAAGGCGGTATCGCCGGCCCCGGCCCAGGCACAGCGTGGCTTCCCGTGGTACCCGATGATCACGTCGCTGCTCATCCGGCCCTCCAGCGTCCCGCTCCACCCACACCCGAGTCTCCCCGATCGGCCAGGGCCGTGACATCGAAGCGCGGCAGGGGGTCGGTGGAGATCGTCGTCGCCGATCGTCTGGGCGACGTGGTGTAGCGCGATCAATGCTTGGTCGGCGCTGCCGAACTCGTCCACGGCTGGTCTCCTACGGAAGATGCGATAACGCCGATGAGCGCGCGTTCGATCCCATGCATGAGTCTGCGGTGTTTGCATGGTCATCCATGCATGACAGGGGTGGAGCGCACTCAGCCGAGGCAGAGGACTTCCCACCGGCGATGGCCGTAGCTCTAGTCACGTGGGTGTCCCAGATGGCTACGAATACCATCGGAAGCAGCATTCCCTTCCCGCCGCGCCTCGGCGCGCCTTGCTGCTTGTGCTGGTGTTCGGCACTGTTGCATCGGCGATCATCGCAGGCGGGCAGGCTGGGTTGATGCATCATCGCCCTGCCCGAGTGCCCGCGCCGAGGTCTACCTTCGCCGGGTTTCGGTTCCCGCCGGAGGTGATCACCTTG
>JAVXWV010000631.1:0-3593 GCA_032230775.1 Mycobacterium sp.
CGGACGTTCGCGCGCCGCGAACGCTGTCGTGCTCATCGGTGAGCTGGACGAGATCTTCGCTGCCAAGCCGCTCGATGATTGGGCGAAAGTCTTTGCGGGCGAATCGGATTTCTTCTGGTCGCCGATCAATTCGATCGAGGACGTCGTCGCCGACGATCAGTTCCACGCCGCGGGCGGTGTCGTCTATGTGCCGGATGGCGACGCGGGTGCGCCGATGGTGGCGACACCTGCGGACTTCCACGGCACGCCGTGGGAGCCCCGCTCGGCCGCGCCGAAACTGGGCGAGCACACCGACGAGATCCTCGCCGAACTCACGGCGCGAAATGCTTGACGCGCGCGGCATGCCGTAGCTGGTCAAGGAAGTCGTCGTCATCGTCGCTTCGCACCAGGTAATGCGAAATCGCCACGCGCACCGCGGTCGACACCGCCAGGGCGGGATCGGGCCCTGAGGCGAGCCGCTCGAGCCGCTCGCGCATCAGCGGAATGACACGCGACAGCCTCCTGATGACCTGGGCCGGCTCGATGTCGATCATCCGCAGTCCGGGATAGGACTGTTGGTACTCGACGATGACCCGCAACGCCGCATCGAGCCTCTCGCACGGCGGCAGGTCGGCGGTCGCGTCGGCCACGGCGCATTCGTAGTACTGCCGCTCCCACACCACGAACGCGTCGAGCAGTTCCCTCTTGTCGGCGAAGTACCGGTAGAGCGTTGGTCGCGACACCCCGGCCTGCAACGCAACCTCTGAGAGGCTCAGCTTGGTCATACCGTTGCGGCCGAGGACCTCGGCAGTTGCGGCAAGGATTCGCTGCCTGCTCGCGTTGTCGGTGTCTGCCCCCATTTCCATAGCTTTACAAATATTCACCGAAGTGTCACGCTAAATCTGTGACAGCGGCCCGCAATTCTGTCCTGGCAACCAGCTGGCCAAGACGGAGTTGCGAAACCTGTTCCGAGAGCTGCTGACTCGGCTGAAGAGCGTCGAGTTCGCCTCAAGCGGCTTCTGGCCTTTGTTCAATAGGAGGCATTATGCGGGTTGAAGTCGACCTCGATAGGTGCACAGGCCACGGCATCTGCGAATCGATCGCCGATGACGTGTTCGAGGTGCAGGACGACGGCACGGTGCTGATCCACGACAACGAGCGACCGGAGACCGACCGCGATCGGATGCAGCAGGCCGTGACCCAGTGTCCAGCCGCGGCATTGCGCGTGACCGACTGACGCCCATCGTCCTGCGCTTCTGAGGTCTCTACCGGCCTGACTTTACAGATTGCTGGAAAAGTGTCACGGTGTCTGACGTGGACTTCTCACAGGTGGAGCTGTTGGACGAGGACAAGGAGTTCCGCGACGAACTGCGAGCGTTCTTGAAGACCGTCGTGACCGACGAGGTCATCGATCGCGATCGGCGGACCGGCGAGAACTTCGACGAAGGTGTTCATCTCGCGCTCGGCGCCAGGGGATATCTGGCTTCCGACTGGAAGGACGAGCCCGGCGGTGGTTTCAGCCCGCTTCGTCGACGCATCTGGGACCTGGAAATCGGGCGCGCCCACACACCGTGGTTTCACTGGGGCACGACCGCGATGGTTGCGCACACCGTGGACCAGTTCGGCTCTGCCGAGCTCAAGGACGAGGTACTGCCGCACGTGCTGTCGGGTCAGTACCGACTGTGTCTGGGTTATACCGAGCCTGAAGGCGGCTCCGACGTCGCGACGTGCAAGACGCGGGCGGTACGCGACGGCTCAGAGATGGGGGCCTGGATCATCAACGGCTCCAAGATGTTCACGTCCAATGCGCACAACGCGCAGTACGTGTTCCTGGTCACCAACACCGACCCGGACGCGCCGAAACACCAGAGCCTGACGATGTTCCTCGTTCCGATGGATGCACCGGGCGTGGAGATCCAGCCCATCCGCACCGTCGACGGTGACCGCACCAACATCACCTACTACAGCGATGTGCGTGTCGACGACAAGTACCGAGTGGGTGAGGTCAACGGCGGCTGGGCGGTGCTGCGCGAGGCGCTCAACTTCGAGCACGGCACGGTCGAACGCGACGCCAGCGGCCTCCAGAAAATCGCGGTGATGTCCGAACATCTCACGCTGTTGGCAGAGGCGATCGACAGAGTCGCGGCAGTGGCGTCCCTCGATGACGAGTCGGTGAAGTACCGCCTCGGCCGCAGCATCGCGCGGATGGAGGCAGCGATGAGCACCCCGGAGATGTTCGGCCGGGTTGCGAACGCGCAAACCATGCGCGACGTCACCCCAGATCTGATGGACATCCTCGGTGCCGCGTCGAGCCTGCCGGTCGGCACCGATGGGGCCGCCGATGACGGCGGTGCCGAGTATGTCTTCCGGCTGGCGGGGCCGACGGGCATCTACGGTGGCACCCTTGAGGTCTTCCGCAACATGATCGCCCAGCACGCACTGGGACTCGGCAGGCCGAACTACTCGCCACCCACGAAGAAGCCCTAGAGACGGGCGATCACCTCCGAGGCGAGTAGCTCGAGCGTTTCGTCGGAGCCCCGATCATGGGTGAACAATACGATCTGGCCGAAGCCGAGCTCCTGCAGTTGATGCAGGCGATCGACGATCGCAGGGGGAGTGCCGATCAGCCCGCCCTCGTGCAACCCGAAAGCCGGTATGCCGAAGCGTTTCTCGGCGAGTGCACGGACCTGCGGTAGCGATTCGTCATCCGGTGCAAGCGCCATGACGGCCTCGATGGAGAGCACGATCGTGTCCGGATCGCGTCCGATGTCGGCACAGATCGATCGAAGCACGGCCGTCTTGTGCTCGAGTTCACCCAGCGCATAGGTCGGCACGTTCCACACATCGGCAAAGCGTGCAACCAAAGGCAGTGTGTACTTCTCGCCAACGCCTCCCACGATGATCGGCGGCCGGGGCTGCCGAACCGGTCCGGGCTTGATGGGCATGTCACGTACGGTGAAATGCTTGCCTGCGAAGTCGATTCGTTCATCCGCAAAGGCCTGCCGGAGTATCTCCAGTGTCTCGCCCAGCCGTGCGGACCGCTCGGCGAACGTTCCCCAGTCCATGCCTACACGCGTGTGCTCGTCTTCGAGCGAGCCGCTTCCGATGCCGAGTTGAAGGCGGCCACTCGAGATCTGGTCGAGCGTGGTGGCCATTTTGGCGAGTACCGCGGGATGCCGAAACTGGTTGCACAGCACCATGTGCCCGACCTGGATGCGCTCGGTTTGGCTGAGCAGCGCGGTGGCCAGCGTCCAGGCCTCCATCGACGGATAATCGGGCGCTCCCGGTCCGTACAGGTGGTCGTAGAGCCAGAGCGAGTCGATCCCGAGATCGTCGCAGCGTCGCGCGCGGTGCAGGATCTCGGCGTAGGTGAAGCCCATCTGAGGCAGAAAGACGCCGATCTCGGGTTTGGTCATGGTCGCAGTTCCAATCTTCCGTGGGTGATGGTGGTGATGCCCCTGCTGGACGCCTCGAACGCGAACGAATTCTGGTCAATGCCATAGGCATTCACCGTCAGTTCCGCGTCTATCGGTGTCGGCGATGCGAACCTCGCCGCCACTCGCGCCACCCGGCCGGGATCCTCAACTGCGAGCAGGTCGAGGAGGCGGTGCGTG
>JAVXWV010000666.1:0-2634 GCA_032230775.1 Mycobacterium sp.
TTCGCCGAGGTCACGGTGCCCAAGTGGTTCTTCGTCTAGGTTGTCGAGGTATTACCACCTAACACATCCGACGCCTCGCGCGCTGCTGGCGATTCGCTGACGTCTGAGCGCGTCGGGCTTACATCAGATCAATCACCGGTTGTCCCAGTTAGGCCGCGCGTCCGCAGAATCGCGATCGAGGTCCCGAGGTACCAGAGAATGGTCGCGAGCATTGGGACCCAGACGGTGAAGCCTCCCTCCATGGAGAACGGCCCAGAGCTGATGAACACGCCCACGGTGCCGACAACGTTCAGCACTACGGCGGCGACCGCCAGCCATGCGGTCCACCGAGGAAGCACGCCGTACGCCATCACGCACGCTGCATACGCAAACCCGGTGACCGCAACGATGAAGCCCCATAGCCCGACGACGACAACCCCGAAGTCAACTCCGACGGCACGGACAGTTTCTGCCCCCAAGCTGTCTGCCGCCTTTGCGATGGCGATCTGCATCGCCATCGCAACGACGAGTAACGCCGCGATAGCCGTCGTACCGACCAAAAAGAGATCGCCGAGATAGCCCACCTCGTCGGCCTCGTGCAGGATCCGTCGAACCGCTACCGCAAACCACAGAAGCAGCGGCGCGCACAACGCGTACATCCACCCTTGCGTGACGAGTAAGTCCTGCTTGTCGATGAAGAAGTCCTTGAACACGGTGTCGCTGACCTCGGGCTTTGGCGGCGAACCGGTGAGAGCCGCAGCGGCCACCGCGACAAGGACAAACAGGATCCCGGCGACACCTCCGAACCGATTCCACCGGGCGTCTCGCATTACCACCCTCCGCCAGCGAACCACGAACGCTCCGGCAGGACATTACGCCGAATGGCGATCCGAATTGCGGAATATGCCGAGCTACAAGTTGCCTCGTGACACATTGCGGGAGTCGCTTCTCCGCCGGAGGGGCGCGATGTTCGTACGACTTATCAGAGAAGGCGGGTGCGGGAAGAGCAGGCGATTAAGCCACCTTGGATCGTTCTACGGTGCCGATCTGTTCTTCGTAAAGGGTGTGGAGGTTTTACCACGGTAGCCGTCGCCCCAAAGGTGCCAGGATGTCAGGCGAGCGCGGCTGTCAGCGCCTGGGTGTCTGGCAGGATTTGCTCCTCGACGACCTTGCCCCACACAATTCGGCCGAAATTCGTGCCGCGGTAAACCACCTGGCCGTTGCGGGTCGCGGCGTAGCGGGTGGCGACGCGAGTCGACCAGGGGCCGCCCTCGATGATCATGTCCTCCACCTCAAAACAGAGGCCCGGAAGGCGGCGGAAAAGCTCACGCAGCCACGCCCGTTCCGCTTCGGCACCGTGAAGGTCCGCCGCCAGCTCATGGTCGCCCAGGTAGACGAAGTGGACGTCGTCGGCGAGTGGGATCTCATCGATGCGCTGATCTGACAGCATCGCCCACACTGCCAGCGCCTGCTTCCGCACAAACCAGCGATAGATCATCGTGCGACCGTATGTCTCCTGAGTGGCTTCTGAGGGGCTTTCCAACGCTTGCACCGTGTTCACTCCCCGGCGGTACGAACATCGTTTTACGTCTATAACCATCTGCACACCGTGCACGCGATCGCGTCATGCAACGCCGCCGAGATCGCCATGGGCATGCTGATGGAGGCCACAGTGCCGACCAGCCATCGCTGGATCCCCAAGGCGATGAATGTGCAGTACCTCCAGAAGGCGACGACCGGGCTGCGGGCGAAGGCACAGCTGGCTCCGCCGGACTTCGACTCGATCACCGACGGCGTCGAGCTAGTCGTGCCCGTCAGCGTCGTCGACAAGTCCGGCACCGAGGTCGTGCACGCCGACATCACGTGCTGGGTCACCCCGCGTGGGCGTTCATTTGCCATGCCCGACTCCCCCGCCCGTGGGATCCTCTAGGGATGGTTGCGTCGTACGAGGAATTCGCAGCCCAACACCGGGCTGACCATCTCGTCCCATTCAATCGGTGGTGCGCGGTAGTCGCTAACTATGGGGCACCCGTTGCCGCCCTTGTTGCGGTATTCGGTCGGCCGAAGGCTGGCGCTGTGCTGTTTGCCCTGGCGAATGCGGCATTGATTGCGGGTCATGCGGTTGAAGGCAATCTGCCTCGGAACGCCGGCTACTTTGTCCGTCATCCGATTTGGTCGGTACGGGCCGATGTCGCCGTCGCCAACGAAACAGTCACCGGCCTCGTCCGCCGGAAGTAAGCGCGCTGCGCCGAGATCGACGAAATGGCGCGATCCACTCGCACTTTCGCGCCCATGCTTTGGTTTAGGCGTTCTGTCAATCGAGATAGGTGCCATGGCCTACGCGCACCAGGCCGTCGCCGTCGAACGTCAGCACCTCGTTGACCGACTGGCCGCGATGGTTGCGGTAATTGATCACCAATGTCGACTCGCCGCTGTACACACCGATCAGCTCGAAATGCAGATTGGCTTGCTGGTTTAACGCTGTCGTCCAGTAGTCGCGCAGTGCGGCCTTGCCGCGCACCACTCCGCCGCTCTCGGGCACCACACGCGCTGCCACCGGCGAGGTGAACACGACGTCGTCGCTGAAATGGCCGAGCACCGCCTCGATATCGTGAGCGTTCCACGCCTGTACCCACTGCTCCGCGTAGCTGTTCG
>JAVXWV010000682.1:0-6009 GCA_032230775.1 Mycobacterium sp.
GCGGATGAGCGAAGACCAGAAGTGGCGGCCGTACTTCCTTGGCAACCCGGTGTATGCGTTCCTGCTGATGGTGCTGTTCCAGTACGGCGTGGCGCTTCATGAACTGGAGACCGAGCGGATCAGGGCAGGCGAGATCAGCATTTCCGACAAGCGCGAAATCCTCGAGGGGATCTGGCGCAAGACCAAGAGGCAGACGCTGAAGGATTACGTCGCCTTCCCGCTGCTGGCAGGCCCGTTCGCACCGTGGCTATTCGCGGGGAACATGACCGCCAACCTGATGCGCAACGTGTGGTCGTACATGATCATCTTCTGCGGCCACTTCCCGGAGGACACGCAGGAGTTCTCGATTGAAGAGACCAAGGCCGAGACCCGCGGGATGTGGTATTTCCGCCAGATCCTCGGGTCGGCAAACCTCACCGGCGGCAAGCTCTTTCACATCCTGAGCGGTAACCTGTCGTTCCAGATCGAGCACCACCTGTTCCCCGATATTCCCGCGCACCGTCACGCCGAGATCGCCCCCGAGGTGCAGGAGATCTGCCGGCGCTACGGCATCCCGTACAACACGGGCTCGCTGCCGCATCAGTTCGCCACGGTCGTGCGCAAGATCGTCAAACTGGCTCTGCCGTCACGTCTGACAGACCGGGCACCAGTAGGCGACGCGGTCCCCGCTTAGGTCTTCGCTGCTCCTCGCGTGCGCGGCGGATGACTCGATCAGCGTGCCGCATCGTCGGCAGGGCTTACCGGCCCGGCCGTAGACCCACACGTCGCGGCCGGGTCTGGTATCGCCCGTTGTGGCGCGGTTCCAGCGAGACCGGTTGAGCCACAACATGTCACGGGCCCGCTGCACCATCCGCAGCGGGTCCTTGACGTCTTTCACCGGCGCGGTTGGTAAATGCCCAGTGACGAAGCACAATTCGTTGCAGTAAACATTGCCGACCCCGGCCATCACCCGCTGGTCGAGCAGCGTCTCGGCCAGCGGTCGGTCGAGATCGGCGGTCAAGTTGGCGGCCGCGACGTGCGGATCCCAGTCGCCGCCGAGCAGGTCGGGACCCAGATGGGCGACCGTGTCCACGTCGTGTTCGCGCTGCAGCACTTCGAGCACTCCCAGATCGATGCCTGCGGCCTGAATGTCGCCCGCCTCCAGGATGATCCGGATCCGATGACCTGCCCTGCTGGGCTTGCTCACCGGGTTGATCTTCCAGCTGCCCTCCATCTTCAGATGCGAATGGATGCTGGCCGATCCGATCCGAATGAACAGATGCTTTCCCCTGCTGATCACCTCGTCGACGACCTGGCCGGTCAGATCGACGGTGGCGTACTTCGGCACCCGGATGTCGCACCGCGTCAGCGTCTTGCCGGCCAACGCAGTGCGCAGGACCGTGGCGGTATGCCAGACCGTGTCGCCCTCGGGCATGCTGTCGTTATCCCACCAAATTCAACGAGAGTTCCCACAGCCGTTCGGCATTGGCCGGGTTGAGCGCATACGGCGCGACGCCACCCCGCCCGGGCCCGCCGCGGCGGTTGACCACGACGGCTTCGTTGCAGTCCTCGAAGTAGCGGCCGCCGATTCCGTCGAGCAATGGGGAAGCCGCAAGCAGCACCGATGTCGCAGCCCCCTGCTCGACCGACTTGAAGTCGGTCCCGGCCGCACGAAACGCCTCCAGCGCCTGCTCGGCGTAGTGCGCGGGGAGGTGGCGCTGGAGCGGGGTGGCGATGCCGCCCGGCATCAGGGCATTGACGAAGATGCGCTCCGAAGCCCACCGACGAGTGGCCTCGACGGCGAACAGCACGTTGGCGGTCTTTGACTGACCGTAGGCGCCGAACGGGTCGTAGTCGCGGAAGGCGAAGTCGATGTCGTCGAACACCACCGGCGAGCGCAGGTGCCCGCCAGAGCTCACCGACACGATGCGGGCGGAGCCAGCCGCGGCGAGCGAATCGTGCAGCCCGAGCGCGAGCGCGAAATGGCCGAGATGATTTGTCGCGAACTGCATTTCGTGGCCGCTCGACGACAGCGTCAGCTCTTGAATGGCCATCACGCCTGCGTTGTTGACCAGGATGTCAAGCGGTCCGGTCCATGCCGCGACGAATGCGCCGACGCTGGACAGGTCGCTGAGGTCCAGAGCGCCGACGGTGACGGCATTGTTGCCGGTGCCGTCGCGGATCTCGGCGGCAACCCGCTCACCCGAGTCGGTGTTGCGCACCGCGAGTGTGACCGCCGCGCCGGCGTCCGCCAGTGCCCGCGCGGTCTCGACGCCGATACCCGACGACGCGCCGGTGACGATGGCCCGCTTACCGGACAGATCGACGCCGGCGATGACCTCAGCAGCAGTCGACGTGAATCCAAACGGTGTGGTTATCCGGGGTGCGGTCATAAGCGACTGAAACGGTACTCGCCCAGTGGGTGTTCCCACATCAGTGCTGTCTGTTCTTCGCGCGAGCGCTCATCAGCGTTGTCTGTTCTTCGCGCGAGCGCTCATCACCGCAGCCGCAGGCCCCGCGGCGTGCGCGCAAACCCGGCGCCCATCAACGCATCCTGCACGGCGGCCCGCGCGCCCTCGGCACCCGGTTCCAGCACCGGCACGCCATTGACTTTCTGGACCAGCAGCGGACCGACGTGCCCGCTGCTGACCAGATCGGTCAGCGCCGACGCCGCAGCGATCTGTGCCTCGGCGTCGTCGGTGAAGCTCAGCAGCGACCGCCCGCCCCGTTCGAGGAACCACGCCAGCTCACCGTCGACCACCGCCACCAGCGCGCCCGCCTTTCGGCCCGGCCGGTGTGTCACGTCCTCGTCTGCCATCCTTCGGGTCGGCCACGGCAGCGCCGCGCCGTACGGATTGGCGGGATCGGCCGCGGCGAGCACCACCGCGTGATACTCGCGGCGCTCCTGGTCGACACCGTCGAGATAGGACCGCAGTCGGTCGACGGTCGAGGCCATCGCGAACTGGGCCCCGCCCAACGACTCGACGAAGTAGCCCCGCTGACATCGGCCCGCATCCTCGAACGCGGTCAGGACCTTGTACAACATCGCGAAACCGCCAGGCACCTCCTCCGCCCCGACCGCGCCCTTGGTCAGCACGCCATAGCGGTTGAGCAACAGCTCGGCCTGGAAATGTACGCGGACCGTCGACTCGGGCTCGGCAGCCGGTAGCGCCGACCAGCGGCCTGCCACCGTCGGCTCGGAGCTGCGGGCCTGCGCATGGGCGACGCTGTAACGGCTCAACCGCGGCGGCCGTTGCCGTTGCCGGTGTGCCGGGGCGCCGCGGCGGCCGGTCGATCTACGCGTGCCCGTCAGCATCGCCCGCACAGGCGCGAAGGTGTCGCCGGTGATCCAGCCGGACCAAATCAGCTCCCACAGAGCCTGTTTCAGCTCTTCACTGGGATTGTCGGCGAGTTGCCTGAAGAAGAACGCCCCGCCTCCACCGAGCGTTGCCATGATCGCTCGATGGGTATCGGTGAACTCGATCTCCTTCGGCGCGGCGAGCGTCAGCGGCGCCGACTCGGCGGGATGGAATGCGATCCAGCCATCCGATCCAGAGGGGCCGCCGCCGATCTGGCCGACCCCCGACCAGGTGACTTCACCTGCGGCGAGGAGCTCGTCGAGCATCGCGGGCTGGTAGTCACCCACCCGCTGTCCGAACACCAACGGCTCGATCGCTGAGGCCGGGACGGGCACCCCAGCCAACTGATCGATCACCGCAGCCAGGCCGTCGATACCCGAATTGTGCGATCCCACCTGCTGCCAGGACGGCAGGAAGCGACCGTAAGCCGCGGTGCTGACCGGCTCGACCTGCGCGCGCAGCGCGGCCAGCGACCGGCGCCGGAGGATCTTGAGCACATCGGCGTCGCACCACTGATCGCCTGCGCCGGCATCGCTGGTGAACTCGCCGCGGATTAGCTTGCCGTCGATGGCGAGCCGGCCCAGCACGACGGCGGTCACACGCAGGCCGAGGCCGAAGCGGGCCGCGGCGTCGTGCGCGGTGAACGGGCCGTGGGTGCGGGCATACCGGCCGAGCAGCTCTCCGAGCGGGTCGTCCACCGATTCGGTGAATGCGGCGGGCACTCCGACGGGCACCGCCACCCCGACACCGTCACGCAGCAGGCCGAGGTCTTCGACTGCTACCCACCAGATTTGGTCGGCGAACGAGACGGTCAGCGCGCGTTTGGCGGCCTGCAGACCGTCGAGCCAGCCACCCACTTCGCCTGTCGTGCAACGGTCGGCGATCTCGCGCTCGGTCAGCGGACCCAGCACCCGCAGCAGATCGGCGACACCCTCGGCGTCGCGGGCCAGCCGGTCGGAGCTGAGGCGTTGGAGCTGCTGAGCGGTGGTCGCGATGACCTGTGGATCGAGCAGCTCCCGCAACTCGACACGACCAAGTAGCTCGGCGAGCAGCACGCTGTCCAGCGACAGTGCCGCGGCGCGCCGCTCGGCCAGCGGGCTGTCGCCCTCGTACATGAATGCGCCGACGTAGCCGAACAACAGCGACGCCGCGAACGGCGAAGGGGTTGCGGTCTCCACCTCGACCACCCGCAGCCGGCGCTGCGCCACCCGATGCATCAGCTCGGTGAGTGCGGGCACGTCGTAGACGTCCTGCAGGCATTCGCGGACCGCCTCGAGCACGATCGGGAAGTCGGGATATTTGCGGGCCACGTCGAGCAGCTGTGCAGCGCGCTGCCGCTGATGCCACAACGGTGACCGCTTGCCGGGATGCCTGCGCGGCAAAAGCAGTGCGCGAGCAGCACATTCGCGGAATCGTGAGGCGAACAGCGCCGAGCCCCCCACCTCGGCGGTGACGATCGGCTCGATCTCGTCGGCGTCGAATACGAACAGGTCGGCTCCGGGCGCGGCGTCTTCGGTGTCGGGCAGCCGAACGATGATGCCGTCGTCGGAGGCCGTCGGCTTCTCATCGATGCCGTAGCGTTCGCGCAGTCGTCGCGACACCGCCAGTGCGAGCGGCCCGTGCACCCGAAGCCCGTAGGGGGAGTGCAGGATCACCCGCCAGTCGCCCAGCTCGTCGCGGAACCGTTCGACGACGAACGTGGTGTCGCTCGGTACCGTGCCGGTGGCCTGCCGCTGGTCGTCGATCAGCTGCCACAGGTTGTTGGACGCGAACTCGTCGAAACCGATTGCGCGGCAACGCTCGGCGAACTCGTCGCGGCCCAACCTAGCCAGCTCGCCGGTGAATGCACCGACCGCGGCACCCAGTTCGGCGGGCCGTCCCACGCCGTCGCCCTTCCAGAACGGCAGTCGCGCAGGCTGCCCTGGCGCGGGAATGACGAGCACCCGGTCGTGGGTGATCTCGGTGATGCGCCAACTGGTCGCGCCGAGGGAGATCACGTCGCCGGGCCTGGACTCGTAGACCATCTCCTCGTCCAGTTCGCCTACCCGCGAGGGCTTTTCGGAGTCAGTCGCCAGGTAGACGGTGAACATGCCGCGGTCCGGAATCGCGCCGCCGGAGGTCACCGCCAGCCGCTGCGCGCCGGGGCGCGCTGTCAACGTTCCCGCGTCACGGTCGTACACCAGCCGCGGCCGCAGCTCGGCGAACTCCGTGGACGGGTACTTGCCGCTCAAGAGGTCAAGCGTCGCCTCGAATGCGCTGCGCGGCAGCGTCGCGAATGGGGCGCTGCGCCGCACCGTGTCGAACCAGTGGTCGGCGTCCAGCGGCTCGAGCGCGCAGGCCGCGACCGTGTGCTGGGCGAGTACGTCGAGCGGATTGGTGGGCACCCGCATGGTCTCGATATCGCCGGACAGCATCCGCCGCACTGTCACCGCGCAGCTGATCAGGTCCGTTCGGTGCTTGGGAAACAGCACACCCTGCGAGATCTCGCCGACCTGGTGACCGGCGCGTCCGATGCGTTGCAGGCCGCTGGCCACCGACGGCGGAGCCTCGACCTGGATCACCAGATCGACCGCGCCCATGTCGATGCCCAACTCCAGGCTGGACGTTGCGACGACGGCGCGCAGACGTCCGCTCTTGAGGTCGTCCTCGACCTGCGCGCGCTGTTCCTTGC
>JAVXWV010000702.1:0-4210 GCA_032230775.1 Mycobacterium sp.
TCCTGCGATGCGTGCCTGGCCTCTCTGGCGCGGCTGGCCGCCCCGTCGACCAGCGCGGCGACGGCCACCGCCACGAGCAACAGCACCACGACCGTCACGGCGCTGTCGGGTTCTGCGATGGTGAACGTGTACCGAGGGGCGACCAGGAAATAGTTCAGCAGCAGACCGGACAGCAGCGCCGACAGTGCGGCAGGGGCGACGCCGCCGAGCAGCGCGACGACCAGCACACCGATGAAGAAGATCGCGCTCTCGCCGCCGATCCCGAGATACGGATCGAGGATGTAGACGACCACCGCACAGATCGCCGACGGAACCACAACGGCGGCAAGCCAGGACGCGATGTGTTGCTGTCGTGGTGAGAACCGCGACCATGTGGAGGCGCGGCGCGCGGCCTCGTGGGTCACCATGTGCACGTCGATCTTGCCGGACTGCTGCACCACGGCGGCGCCGATGCCCTCCTCGAAGATGCGTGCCCACCGCGATCGCCGGGACGTGCCGATGACCAGCTGGGTGGCGTTCTCGTCGCGAGCGAAATCCAGTAGCGCGGTGGGGACGTCGTCGCCGACCACGGTGTGCAGGGTGGCGCCCAGGCTGATGGCCAGCTCGCGCACCTTGCCCATCTGCGGAGCGGAGACACCCGACAGCCCGTCGCCGCGAACGACGTGGACGACCATCAGCTCGGCGCTGGATCTCGACGCGATGCGAGATGCCCGGCGCACCAGGGTTTCCGATTCTGGCCCACCCGTGACGGCGACGACAACACGTTCGCGCGCCTCCCAGGTGTCGGTGATCTCGTTCTCTTCGCGGTACTTCTCGAGGGCCGCATCGACCTGATCGGCCAGCCACAGCAGCGCCAATTCGCGCAGCGCCGTGAGGTTTCCGCGCCGGAAGTAGTTCGACAACGCAGCGTCGATACGCTCGGGAGCGTAGACGTTGCCGTGGGCGAGCCTGCGCCGCAACGCTTCCGGCGTGATGTCGACCAGTTCGATCTGGTCGGCGGCGCGAACGACTTCGTCGGGCACCTTTTCCTGTTGCTCGATGCCGGTGATCTGGGTGACGACGTCGTTGAGGCTCTCCAGGTGCTGAACGTTGACCGTCGAGATGACAGTGATGCCCGCGTCGAGCAGTTCCTCGACGTCCTGCCAGCGTTTGGGGTTCTTGCTGCCGGGCGTGTTCGTGTGCGCGAGTTCGTCGACGAGCACGACGTGTGGATCTCGTCGCAACACAGCCTCGACATCGAGCTCGGGGAACTGCTTGCCGCGGTACTCGATGTACTTCGGCGGCACCTGTTCGATGCCGTCGAGCATCTCGGCAGTCTTCTTGCGACCATGCGTCTCGACGACCGCGGCGACCACGTCGGTGCCGCGTTCGATCCTGCGGCGCGCCTCGCCGAGCATGGCGAAGGTCTTGCCGACGCCGGGAGCTGCGCCGAGATAGATGCGCAGCTCCCCGCGTCTCTTCTTGTAGTCGGCCCGATGATCTTGGGCTTCGGCATCGCTTGGCGCGCTTGCCGGCAGCGGTTGGCCGGAGCTTGGCGATGACGGCGCAGCGTCGTCCTCGGTGTCCGATGATGCTGCCGCAAGCGGCTGATCGCTGCTGGTCACATGCACATCATCCACCGGATGGATCAGCTCTTCACTGGGTACTTCTGATCGAGGGCGAGGTTGAGCTGCAACACGTTGACCGTGGGCTCGCCGAAGAAGCCGAGCGATCGGCCGTCCTGGTTGGCGAGGAGCAGTTCACCTACCTGATCCGAGCTCACGCCTCGGGCCTTGGCCACCCGCTTCACCTGCAGATCGGCGTACGCCGGAGAGATGTGTGGATCCAGCCCGCTGCCGCTGGCTGTGACGGCGTCCATCGGCACCGCGGGGTCTGCGGGGGCCGCACCGCGAATCGGCACGATCTGACCGATCGAGTAGTCCTCACCGAACTTGGCACATTCGACCCGCACACCCTCATAGGTGTTAAGGAACGGCGTACGTGTCGTACCGCACGGCTCGTTGACGCTGACCACCCTGGTCGGGTGCACGACGTTGCCGAGCG
This sequence comes from Mycobacterium sp., assembly GCA_032230775.1. Lineage (GTDB taxonomy): Bacteria > Actinomycetota > Actinomycetes > Mycobacteriales > Mycobacteriaceae > Mycobacterium. Next base: position 2,044 of record JAVXWV010000702.1, read on the forward strand.
CGTCCCGGGGGCCGATCACGGAGAGCACGGCACCCACGCCCTCACCCGTGCAGAACGGGCGTGACCCGTCGACACCTTCCAGCTGCCCAACGGCAAGGCTGCGTCCGCAGACGAGGGTGAGCAGGCTGGCCTTGTAGCCGTTGGCGTCCTTCGGCAGCGACGGATCGGCGGGGGTGTCGACGATGCTCTCCGGTCCCAGGTTGCTCGCGCTGGTGGCCAGGGGGTCATACCCAGCGCCGGCCGCAGATGGCCTGCTCTGGAAGTACTGTGGCAGCGCGTTGCCGTCCTTATCGGTGAACTGTTGACCGATCAGGCTGCTGCCAACGGGTTTCCCGCCGGCCTCGATGATCGAGCCGTTGGCGTTGTCACGCAGGCCCGGGACTTGTGCCACCAGCCAGATGAACAGCGGGTAGGCCAAGCCGGTGATGACGGTGAGCACCAGTAGCGCACGGAACGCGGCCCAGTGCTGGCGGACGAAGTTCGAGAGGTTCATTTCTCACATTCCCGGTAAGAATTGGATGACAAGGTCGATCAACTTGATGCCGATGAACGGCGCGATGATACCGCCGAGCCCGTAGACATAGAGGTTGCGGCTCAACAGCTTTGACGCACTGCTCGGGGTGTAGCGAACACCCCGCAGGGCCAGCGGGATCAGCATCACGATGACGACCGCGTTGAAGATCACCGCGGACAGGATTGCTGACTGCGGACTGTGCAGCCGCATGACGTTCAGCATGTCCAATCCAGGGAAGAGTGCCACGAACATCGCCGGAATGATGGCGAAGTACTTGGCGATGTCGTTGGCGATGGAGAACGTTGTCAACGCACCACGGGTGATGAGCAGCTGCTTGCCGATCTCGACGATCTCGATGAGCTTGGTCGGGTCGGAGTCGAGGTCGACCATGTTGCCGGCCTCTTTGGCCGCCGAGGTGCCGGTGTTCATCGCCACGCCCACGTCGGCCTGAGCCAGTGCGGGAGCGTCGTTGGTGCCGTCGCCGGTCATCGCGACCAGCTTGCCGCCGGCCTGCTCCTTCTTGATGAGGGCCATCTTGTCTTCGGGCGTGGCCTCGGCGAGGAAGTCGTCGACGCCTGCCTCGTCGGCAATGGCCTTGGCTGTCAACGGGTTATCCCCGGTGATCATCACCGTCCGGATACCCATCTTGCGCATCTCGTCGAACCGGTCACGCATGCCCTGCTTGACGACGTCCTTGAGGTGGATGACGCCGAGCACGGCCGCTGTGCCGTCGACAACCTGTCCGACCACCAAGGGAGTACCGCCCGCGGCGGAGATGCCATCGACGATGTCGCCCAGTTCGGTTGAGACCCGACCGCCTTGGGTGCGCACCCACTCGGCGACCGAGCTGGCCGCGCCCTTGCGGAGGCTGTGTCCGTTCTCGAGGTCGACGCCGGACATCCTTGTGGTCGCGCTGAACTCAACCCAGTGCGCCTTGTCGAGTTCACCAGGTGTGCGTGCACGCAGCCCGTACTCCTGCTTCGCGAACACCACGATCGAGCGGCCTTCCGGCGTCTCGTCGGCGAGGCTGGACAACTGCGCGGCATCGGCCAACGCTTCGGGCGTGACACCGGTGAGCGGAACGAACGCCGCGGCCTGCCGGTTGCCAAGCGTGATGGTTCCGGTCTTGTCGAGCAGCAGCGTGTTGACGTCGCCCGCCGCCTCCACCGCACGGCCCGACATGGCCAGCACATTGCGCTGCACCAGGCGGTCCATGCCTGCGATGCCGATGGCCGACAGCAGCGCGCCGATCGTCGTCGGGATCAGGCAGACCAGTAGCGAGACCATCACGATGCCGGTGACGCCGTGTGACGTTAGCGCCAGGCTGTCAGGGACGCCGGGGTTGTTCGCCTTGGAGAAGATCGCCAGTGGCTGAAGTGTGGCCACCGCGAACACAAAAATGATCGTCAATGCCGCCAACAGGATGTTCAGCGCGATCTCGTTCGGCGTCTTCTGCCGATTGGCACCCTCGACCAGCGCGATCATCCGGTCGATGAAGCTTTCGCCCGGTTTCTGCGTGATCTTGACGACGATGCGGTCCGACAGCACGGTCGTTCCACCGGTCACCGCCGACCGGTCGCCGCCGGATTCACGAATCACTGGCGCGGATTCGCCCGTGATGGCGGATTCGTCGACGGAGGCGATGCCTTCCAC
>JAVXWV010000716.1:0-11774 GCA_032230775.1 Mycobacterium sp.
AGCGTGGGGCGAAGACCGTTCTTGTCCGCCCGGCTCCGGTGCCGGGCATGCGCGGCACCCGTTCATTCGGCACGGAGGAGTTCGATCCCTTCTGGGACGCCTGCGTGAAGGCCGGCATCCCCGTGTCGATGCACGCCTCGGACAGCGGCTACTCCGAGTACCTCAACGACTGGGAGCCCGGCGACGAGTTCAAACCGTTCGCGCCGACCTCGTTCCGCATGGTCGCGATGGGCAAGCGGCCCATCGAGGACACCATGGCCGCGCTGGTCTGCCACGGTGCGCTGACCCGTAACCCGGATCTGCGCGTCCTGTCGATCGAGAACGGCGCCGACTGGGTGCCCTACCTGTTCAAGCAGTTCAAGAACGTCTACGGAAAGATGCCGCAGTCGTTCCTGGAGGATCCGATCCAGGCGTTCCGGCGTTGCGTCTACGTTGCGCCGTTCTGGGAGGACGACTTCGCCCAGATGGCCGAGTTGTGCGGCGTCGACCGGGTGATCTTCGGTTCCGACTGGCCCCACCCGGAGGGCTTGGCGGAACCGGTCAACCTGATCGACGACCTCCAGGGCCTCGACGAAGAGGGTCAGCGAAAGGTCATGGGTGGCAACATGATCGACCTGTTCAAGGTTGAGAACAAGATCGTCCACAAGCCGGACGTGCCCGCCCTGGTCCTCACCTGACGTGACCGACGTCGCGAATCCAGAGGTCCTGCTCTTCGCCTCGACAACCCAGTCGTTTCTCGAGAAGGAAGCACCGCTGAGCCGGTTGCGTGAACTCCACGCGGCAGGCACGTCCTTCGAGGTCGACTGGTGGCGTCGCGCCGCCGAGCTGGGCTGGACCAGTCTGCTGGTGCCGGAGGAACTCGGTGGCGGCAGCGTGTCGGGCGACGGGGTACAGGATCTGGTGCTTGTCGCAGAACTGGCAGGCAAGACCGTCGCACCGGGACCACTGCACCCGGTCAGTACCGTGCTGGCCGGACTGGTCGAGGCGCCCGAAAACCACGAGGAGACAATCGAATCCCTGGTGTCGGGTGAGCTGGTGGCGTCCTGGGCGGTGTATGAGCCTGGCAAATCATGGTCGCCGTTGGACGCCACGGTCACCGCCACGCCCACGGCCACGGGTTTCCGCATCGACGGCATGAAGGACCGCGTCGAGGCCGGTGCCGAAAGCGGGATCCTTCTGGTCGCGGCGCGGTGCGACGGCGCGGTGCGCCAGTTCCTGGTGCAGACGGACGCGTCCGGGGTGCGGGTCGAACCACAACAGTCCATAGATCTGGTGAAGAGTTACGCCCGAGTGTATTTCGACGGTGTCGAGGTCGACGCCTCAGCGGTCGTCGGTTCGGCAGAGCAGACGGTGGAGTCGATCGCACGGCAGAGCCAGATCGCGCAGATGCTGCAGTGCGCGGAGGTGGTCGGCATTCTCGACACGGTGCTCGGCTTCACCATCCAGTGGGGATTCGACCGGCATTCGTTCGGCCGCCCGATTGGCTCCTACCAGGCACTCAAACATAAGTACGCCGACCTGAAGATCTGGTTCGAGGCCTGCCGCGCGACCACGGGCGCTGCGGTCGCCGAGGTGGCCGCGCGTTCACCCGGCGCCGAGATGGCGGTGAGTGTCGCGAAATCCTGTGTGGGCGAACGGGCTCCCGGCATGGTGCAGGACTGCGTCCAGCTGCACGGCGGCATCGGTGTGACCTGGGAACATGACCTGCACCTGTATCTGCGGCGAGTCACGTTGTACCGCTCGATGTTCGGCACGCCGGAAGACCACAACCTGCGGGTCTACGACCTCACCAAGGAGCTGGAGTCCGCCTCATGACCGAAACGACTTCGGTGCCCACCGAAACGGCGGAGTCGGTCGACGAGTTCGCCGCGCGGGCAAGCGCGTGGCTGGCCGCCAATATGCCTCGCATCGATGTGGACAATCCGCCGGAAGCCGATCGGGGTGAGGATGCGCCGTGGCAGCGTGCTCGCGAACTCCAGAAGAAGCTCTATGATGGCGGATTCGCAGGCATCTGCTTTCCACGGGAGTACGGCGGACTCGGCCTGCCGATCGCGTACCAGAAGGCGTTCGACAACGAGGCCCGCGGCTATGAGATGCCGATGATCCTCAACACGCCGACGTTCACGATCTGCGCCGCGACGATCCTCGATACCGGCTCGGAAGATCAGAAGCGTCAACATATTTCGGCCGCGTTGCGCGGCGACGAAGTGCTCGTCCAGCTGCTGTCGGAGCCCAGCGGCGGATCGGATCTCGCCGGTGTCATCACCCGGGCCGATCGCGTCGGCGACAAATGGGTGATCAACGGCGCAAAGACGTGGAGCACCAGCGCGTTCGCCGCCGACTATGGCTTGATGCTGGCGCGTACCAATTGGGACGTGCCCAAGCACGAGGGCCTGACGATGTTCATGGTGCCGATCAACAGCCCCGGAATCACGTTGCGCCGCATCAAGCAGGTCAACGGGTCGGAGGAGTTCTGCGAGGAGTTCTTCGACAACCTCGAACTTGGTGACGACGCCGTGGTCGGCGAGGTGAACGAGGGATGGCATGTTGCCTCACGACAGCTTTACCACGAGCGGCGCGCGGTCGGCGGCGGCTCCGAGTTCGCCAGTGGCATTGGCGCAGAGGGCAAGACCGACATGCCCATCGACTACGTCGAGCTGCTGGAGAAAACGGGCCAGGCCGACAACGAGCGTGCGCGCGAGCTGGCGGGCCGGGCGCTTGTGCACCGGGCGGTGCGAGAGCAGCTCATCGACCACGTGTATCACGGTGTTCTCGACGGCTCGCTTCCCCCGGCGGCGGGTTCGATCATTCGCGTCATGCACGCCGAGATCCATCATTTGGAGTTCGACACAGTATTGGCGCTCGCAGGCAGCTCCGGCGTCGTCGATGTCGGCGATGACCTGCTGAGGTACGGCGAGCGATACCTGTCCCGGCAGTCGGCGGCGCTCGGTGGCGGCACCACCGAGATCGCGCGCAACATCATCGGTGAACGCGTGCTCGGATTCCCCCGCGAGCATGCGGCCGACCGTGGCGTGCCGTTCAATCAAGTCAAGCGCAACAAAAGCTAGGCTCCTTGCGGCGAGACTGCTCACAGATTGCGATCTGGTCCAAAATTGCGATCTGACAGCAGTTTCGGCGACGTCGCTAGAACAGCGTTGGCTGCAGAACCTCGGCGCTCACGGGCGCCGGAACCTCGGCCGCCCGGAAGGACCTGCGATCGGGTGCCAGGCCGTGTTTGGCAACCAGCGGTTTGACCAAGTCGTGCAGCATGTTTCGGTAATCCGGCGGCAGATACGCACCGCGCCTGTACAACTGGCGGTACTCCCCCACCAACTCCGGATGCGACTGCGCCAGCCAGCCCATGAACCATCCACGCGTCGAGCCACGCAGATGCAGGCCGAACACCGTCACACCCGTCGCGCCGGCCTCAGCGATCTGTGCCAGTAGCGCATCGAGGTGCTCCGCGGAGTCGGTCAAGCGCGGCAGCACCGGTGCAACCATGACGTGACAACCCAGGCCGGCATCGCGGATGGCGGAGATCAGTCCGAGGCGGGCCTGCGGTGACGGCGTCCCGGGTTCGACATCCTTGTGCAATTCAGGATCGCCGACCGCCAGGGATACCGCGACGCTGACGTCGACAAGGCGAGCGGCATCGGTGATCAGCGGGAGATCGCGCCGCAACAATGTGCCCTTGGTGAGGATGGAAAACGGTGTGCCGGAATCGGCCAGTGCGCCGATGATCCCCGGCATCAGGGCGTAGCGCCCCTCGGCCCGTTGATAGGGGTCGGTGTTGGTGCCGAGTGCGACGGTCTCCCGCTGCCACGACGGCCTGCGTAGTTCGCGCCGCAGGACATCCGCGACGTTTGTCTTGACCACGACCTGGGTGTCGAAGTCGGTGCCGCAGTCCAGATCGAGGTACTCGTGGGTCGGTCGCGCGAAACAGTAGCGACACGCGTGTGAGCACCCGCGATAGCCGTTGACCGTGTAGCTGAAAGGGAGCATCGCCACGTTAGGCACCTTGTTCAGCGCCGACTTGCAGAGCACCTCGTGGAACGTGATGCCCTCGAACTGCGGGGTGCGGACGCTACGGACAAAACCCATTCGCTGCAGGCCAGGCAGGGCGCCGTCGTCAACGCTGACGCCCTGGCCTTCCCACCGCATGACTCCATTCGAACGCCTGTTCGACACGATGTCAAGGAAATTACGCGCTTGCGACGAATTGCCCGGGGGCAGCAAGCACACTATCGAGTCGGAGGATCCAAGCGCACTGCGGCACTCGCATGATGCGCGTCATGCGAGTAGCGTGATGCCCATCATGCGAAAGGTCGCAGGCACACGTGCCGACAGCAAGCGGGAGTCACTGGACAAGATCCTGGACGCCGCCGCGTGCCGGATCCGCGAGGAAGGCCTTGACGGCGCGGCGATTGTTCCGGTGATGCGCGACGCCGGGCTCACGCACGGCGCGTTTTACTCGCATTTCCCGAGCAAGGACGACCTTGCAAGCGCGGCGTTCGGGCGGGCGATCACCACCGGCCGCCCGCATTGGATCAAGCCCATGCGCGGCGAGTCGTGGAGCGACCGACTGACGGGCCTGGCCAAGCGCTACCTGACCACCGCCCACCGCAACGACCTGTCCACCAGTTGCGGTTTCGCGACGCTCAGTTCGGATGCCGCGCACGCCTCCGATCAGTTCCGGGCCAGCTACGAGCGTGAATTGCGCATTTCGCTTGCCGCGATCTGTGGCGACGACGAATCCGACGATCGGCTCGACGATGCCATCGCACTGATGGCGGTGTGCGTCGGCGGGATGGCGTTGTCCCGCGCTGTAGTAGACCCCAAGTTCTCGACTCGCATCCTGCAGGTGGCCAGGGAAGCCGCCACCAAACTTTCTGCCAACCAACGAGATTGAGGAGACAGCCATGCCGGGAGCCAAGCCGTACGGGCAGCTGCAGTACAAAGAGGTCAAGGGCAAGCGGATGGCCTACGTCGACGAAGGCCAGGGCGATGCGATCGTCTTCCAGCACGGCAACCCGACCTCGTCATACCTGTGGCGCAACGTGATGCCGCATCTGGAGGGGCTGGGCAGGCTCGTCGCATGCGATCTGATCGGCATGGGCGGGTCGGACAAGCTGGACGACTCCGGACCGGATCGATATCACTACGCCGAACAACGCGACTACCTGTTCGCGCTCTGGGACTCACTCGATCTCGGCGACCGCGTCATCTTCGTCCTGCACGACTGGGGTTCGGCGCTGGGCTTCGACTGGGCCAACCAACACCGTGATCGGGTAGCAGGCATCGCCTTTATGGAAGCCATTGTCATGCCGGTCAATTGGGACGATTGGCCCGACCCGGGCCGTCGCGTCTTCCAGGGCTTCCGCTCACCAGAGGGCGAAGCGATGGTGCTCGATAAGAACATCTTCGTTGAGCGCGTGTTGCCCAGTTCCATCCAGCGCCAACTTACCGACGAGGAGATGGATCACTATCGCGAACCGTTCCGCAATCCCGGCGAGGATCGTCGACCGACGCTGTCGTGGCCGCGCAACATTCCGATCGAGGGCGAGCCGGCCGACGTCGTCGCCATCGTTGAGGAGTATGGGGAGTGGCTGGCGCAAAGTGATCTGCCCAAGCTCTTCGTGAATGGGGATCCGGGCTCGATTGTTCGTCGCGGTCGTGTCCGCGATTTCATCCGAAGCTGGCCGAACCAGACCGAAGTCAGTGTGCCCGGTGTGCATTTCCTCCAGGAGGACAGCCCCGACGAAATCGGTGCCGCCGTCGCGTCGTTCGTCCGCGCAGTGCGAGGGGCTGGTTAGGGACGGGCCTCGAATACGAGGTTGAACGGAGTCTCCGTGGCGCGGCGGAACCGACTGAAGCCCCCGCCCTGCACCATCACATCGGTGAGCCGGGCCTCACCCGCCTGGGCCCCGAGTGCCGGACCCTGCTGAGCGAGTGAGACGGGTACGCAGATGAGCGAGGACGCTCCGTAGAACACCCGGCCGACGGGATTCAGATTGTCTGAAAGGCTATCCCCAGCGAACGGCTCGACCAACATGCAATGGCCATCGGGTTTCAGCGCTTGCCTCGCATGACGGGCCGCGCCAGCCGGATTGGCCATGTCGTGCAGGCAGTCGAAGAAGGCGATCAGGTCGTAGTCGTCGCCCTTGTACGTCGTCGCGTCGGCCACCTCGAAGCTTGCGTTGGTGAGGGCCGCTTCCGCGGCATGCTCGCGCGCGGTCTCGATCGACGCGTCGTGATAGTCGATGCCGACGAACTGCGACGCTGGAAACGTCTGTGCCATCAGGATTGTCGACACGCCATGCCCGCACCCCACATCGGCGACGCGCCCGCCGGCGTTGAGCTTCTCGACGACACCGTCGAGTGCGGGCAGCCAGTCCGACACCAGGCTGGCGTTGTACCCGGCCCTGAAGAACCGTTCGGTACCTCGGAACAAGCACGGGTGGTGCTCTCCCCATTCCATGCCTGCGCCGCTGCGGAAGTTCTCCACGGCCCGCTGCTTGACCTGGAAGAGGTCCTCCACGATCGAGTAGCCGCCTGGCAGATCCATCGGTCCGTCCGGACTCGCCAGGCACAACGCCTGTTCCTCGCTGAGGTAGAACTTGTCGCTTCCGCTGTCGTACTCGATGTATCCGCCCGCGGCCTGATTGGCGAGCCATTCGCGCACGTACCGCTCATTGGTGCCGGTGTGCTTCGCGAGCTCCTCGGCGGACAACCGGCCTTCGGCCAGAGCCGAATACAGCCCCAGTTCGTCGCCGATCAGGACAAGCACCGCGCTCATCGCCGCGCCGAGATCGCCTACTGCCTTGCCCACAAACGCATTGAGCTTGTCTTCATCGACGGCCATCGCCGGCTCCCCTTGCCAAGGACGCTGCTGTGCGTCACCTGTGAAGCTACTCGCGGTCCCACCCGGAGGCGGACGTTTGAGCAGGCAGACGACCAGATGCTTGACTAATCACCATGCCTGGGCCCGCATTCTGGCCGCAGCCGACGGGTACGAAGTCGACAGTTAGATCGGGGCGCCTGGAAGCTTGCACTGCAGGTTGTAGGGAGCGTCCTGCTGCACAACCACCTGACCGTCGACGGCGATGTCGCAGTGAGGGTTCGGCGCGGCCTGCCCCCCATGCGTGGTGCTGCTCACGGTGAAGACCGCCCATTTCGGGTCCGCCATCGTGGTTTCGAACACCCATGGCACCCCGGGCGCCAGCGACACCTGATCTTTCTTCAGGAACGCATACGCGTCGGCGTCATAAGCCGCCTTGCTCGGAGGTTGAGCCGTCAGATAGTAGAGGTCGAAATCCGCGGGGCCTGCCGACGTGAGCGTGTACCGCACCTGGTGAGCGGCCGGCTCGGCGTTTGCCGTTGCTTGGCCCATCGCGATTGACGCAGCTGCCACCGCCAACGCGGCCCCGACCTTGGTTGTCGCTGTTCGCATGTCCGTCACATCGCCGGAGGCTACCCGATCGTTACAACTGGGAAGTGACCAGCGATTGGGAGACTCACAAACTTGCTTTTGCTGGGAACACGCCCGTCACAGCTATGAAACCTGGCGGTCCTAACTTCGCTGCATGACACAAGACCTCAGCAAGGAGCCGCTGAACGAGGTAGTCGAGGCCGACCTCGACACGATGACCGCCACCAAGGAAACCTTGGAGGACTACACGCTGCGTTTTGCACCGCGTAGCTACCGGAAGTGGTCGACCCGGGTCGTCGGCATATCCGCGCTCGGAGGCATCGCCTATCTCGCCGACTTCGCGATCGGTGCCAACATCGGCATCGCGTACGGCACGACAAACGCGCTTTGGGGCATCCTGATCTTCGCGATCGTCATCATGGCGACGGGCTTCCCGGTGGCCTACTATTCCGCGCGGTACAACATCGATCTCGACCTCGTCACTCGCGGCAGCGGATTCGGCTATTACGGCTCGGTGGTCACCAACGTCATCTTCGCGACGTTCACCTTCATCTTCTTCGCGCTCGAGGGCTCGATCATGGCGCAGGGCCTCAAACTCGGTCTTGGCATACCCCTGTGGCTCGGCTATGCGACATCGACGATCATCATCTTCCCGCTGGTGATCTACGGGATGAAGGTGCTGTCCACCCTGCAGGTGTGGACGACGCCCCTGTGGCTCGTCCTGATGGTGGCACCGTTCGTCTACCTGGTGGTCAGCCATCCGGAATCGGTCAGCTCGTTCTTCGCATACCAGGGTGAAAAGGGTGTTCACGGGTTCGACATCGGCTCGACGCTGCTGGCGGCCGGTGTGTGCCTGTCGCTCATCGCGCAGATTGCCGAGCAGAACGACTACCTGCGCTTCATGCCCCCGAAGACTGCGGAGAACAAGCGCAGCTGGTGGACCTGGATGTTCCTGGCCGGTCCGGGCTGGGTCATCTTCGGCGCCGTCAAGCAGATCGTCGGCCTGTTCCTCGCCGTGTATCTGATCGCCAACGTCGCCGACGGTGCCGGCATCGCCAACCAGCCGGTGCATCAGTTCTTGGAGATCTACAAGAACTTCCTGCCGAACTGGCTGGCGCTGACGCTGGCCGTTTGCTTGGTGGTCATCAGCCAGATCAAGATCAACGTCACCAACGCCTACTCGGGTTCGCTGGCGTGGACGAACTCGTTCACCCGCGTTACCAAGACCTACCCAGGCCGGCTGTGGTTCCTTGGGTTCAACCTGTTGATCGCACTGATCCTGATGGAAGCCAACATGTTCGACTTCCTCAACACCATCCTCGGGTTCTACGCCAACTGCGGCATGGCCTGGGTCGTGGTGGTCGCGTCCGACATCGTGTTCAACAAGCACCTGTTGAAGCTCTCGCCGATGAAGCCGGAGTTCCGTCGCGGCATGCTGTACAACTTCAACCCGGTCGGCTTCGGCTCGATGCTCATCGCCGCGGGCGTCTCGGTCCTGGCGTTCTTCGGCGGCCTTGGCCCTGCCCTCACTCCCTACTCACCGCTGGTGGCAATCGGTCTGGCGCTGGTGTTGCCGCCGATCCTCGCGATCGCGACGAAAGGCAAGTACTACCTGCGTCGCACCGACGACGGCATCGATCTGCCCATGTACGACGAGTTCGGCAACCCGTCGGGCGAGCACTTGAAATGCCATGTGTGCCATCACGACTACGAACGGCCGGACATGATGAAGTGCGAGACCCACGACGCGCATGTGTGCTCGTTGTGCTTGAGCACCGACAAGGTGGCAGACCACGTGCTTCCTGCGCAGACGTAGCAGGCGCGCGGCGCGGACCGCCGCAGAGACTCCCATGGTGACATGGCACACACCGGTGAATAATTCTGGTTCGTGGCACGTCTTTTAGGCGTGGAGTTGAATCGGCGGTCCGTTCTGCTCGGGATCGGCGCGGTGACGGCTTTTCTTGCCGTTGACCTCGGCGCCGTCGCCTATGCCAACAAGTGGATCGGCCCGGACAATGCGTTGACCCGCGAGTCGTTCCTCAACGCCTTCCGCTCGGTATTCGGTACCCATCTCGGATTCCGCAGGAATCACGCGAAGGGCGTCGTTGTCACGGGGCATTTCGACAGCAACGGAAACGGCAGCGAGCTATCCCGGGCGGTCATCTTCCGGCCTGGGCAGACTCCCGTGACGGGGCGCTTCTCGCTGGCCGGCGGGAATCCGAACGCCGCCGACGCGGCGGCGACGGCGCGGGGCCTCGGCCTGGCCTTCGCATTTCCCGATGGCACGCAGTGGCGGTCCGCCTTGCTGAATCTTCCTGTCTTTCCTGACAATTCGGCGCAAGGGTTCTACGACCGGCTGCTTGCAGGGAAGGTCGTGCCCGCCACCGGACAGCCGGACCCTGCTGCGATGGCCGCTTTTCTCGCTGCCCATCCTGAGTCGGCCGCCGCGATGGCGGTGATCAAGAAGCATCCGCCCTCCCCAGGCTTCGCCGACAGCCCCTTCAGCAGCCTGATCACGTTCTACTTCGTCAACGACCACGGTGTGCGAACGCCCGTGCGCTGGTCGTTCGTTCCGCAACAGCAGGCGTTGGCGCCGCGGTCCGACGGGAGCAACACGCTGTTCGACGCGCTGATCCGCCAGCTGCGCAGCGGCCCACTGCAGTGGCGGCTGATCCTGACGGTCGGTGCCCCCGGCGATCCAACGACGGACGCCACGCTGCCATGGCCGAGCGACCGCCGCACCGTCGACGCCGGAGTGCTGACTTTGACAGACATCCAGACCGAGGCGGCAGGCAACGCTCGCGACATCAACTTCGACCCACTGGTGCTGCCCGATGGCATCGAACCGTCCGATGATCCGCTACTGAACGCGCGGTCGACGGTCTATGCCGCGTCCTATCGCGCCCGCACGGGGGAACCGAAGTCGCCGTCGGCGGTTCAGGTGGACAAGGTGGCACCGTGACCGAGCCCGTCAGGCGCTATCCGCTGCGGACGCGAATCCTGCACTGGCTGGTCGCGATTCTGATCTTCTCCATGTTGTTCATCGGGTTTGTCATGGTGACGTGGCTCGGGTCGTATTCGGCGCTTGTCGGCATCCACATGACGCTCGGTGTGGTGGTCCTGTGCATCGTTGTGTTGCGCATAGCGAACAGGTTCACCCATCGCGCTCCCAAACTTCCAAACACAGTCGGATGGGCTGAGCACAAACTCGTCGTGGGCTCCGAACTCACGCTGTATGCGTTGATGCTGGCGCAGCCGCTGATCGGATGGGCGATGGTGTCGGCCGGTGGCAGACCGCCGGTCATCTTCGGATCCGTGCGACTGCCCCGGATCGCACCGTTCAACGCCGATCTGTTCTTCGTGCTCCGTCAGACCCACTCGGTATTGGCGTATGCATTGGTCGCCGTCATCGCCGCACATGTCAGCGCGGTCCTGCTTCACACGCTGACACTGCGCGACCGGATGCTGTCGCGGATGGCGTTCTCGCGGGACCGCTAGCCGGTTGATTGCGCGGCGGTAACCCATGCGGGGTCCCAGGCGAAATGCTCTTCGAGGGCGATCAATGACATGGCGCACCTCCACGGTTGTTCGAGAACTTTTGGGGCTCGCAGTCGTACCCTAGCTCCCGATATCTGCGATTCTGCCAACGCTGGTGGCAGTCGCAATGCACTCTGCAGTGCATGGCCGCGCCTACCGAACCTCGAACACTCGCCGACACGGGCGGTCTTGTCGTAACAGATGACGGCCGTCGGGTGCTGGTCTTCGACCGCTGCACGGGTGCGCTGACGGTGCTGGCATTCGTGCTCGGCGTGATCACCCTCGTCGTCGCCGGCTTCGGCGTGGTCGCACTCGCCGCGGGCGTTCCGTCCAGAGCTGTTGGCGCGGCATTCCTGGCTGTCGGCCTCGTCATTGCGGCAGCGACGTTTGCCGTGGTGCGCAAGTTTCGTCGGCGCCGCAGCCAGCCGTTGCACGAATGCCGCTCGGTGGCGGTCATCGACCGCAAGCTCGGGCTGTTCAGCTACTGCGGCGGAGCGGTGGTGCCGCTGGACCAGGTGCGCTTCGCGCGCAAGTTCCAAATCGGTTCGAGCTCACCCAAACTCGTCGTCGTCACACCAGGCGGAACAAAGGTTCTCAAGCGCGGTAACCCATTCGACGGCGGCGTCGGCAACGTGGATGAAGTGCTGACCGCCGTAGTACGCGGTTCCTGAGTGCCGCGAGCGTGCGCGTTTGTACGCATTTCACGGCGTGTTGGCGGACAGACACGCACACTCGCGGCAGTTTAGGCGCGGCTGAGGCGCGAAAGCACTTCGACGAGAACGTCATCGACGCGTATGTCGACCTGCTC
>JAVXWV010000899.1:0-22478 GCA_032230775.1 Mycobacterium sp.
CGCTCTTCCGATCTCTTCGACGGCGACAAGATCCGTCACATGACCAAGATATGGAACGACGCAATCACCATGCGCCAGCTCGGCTGGGCGTGATTTGTGGAGCCGCGGCGGCGGTGAGCGCCGGTCAGGCTCCACAAATCGCTAGACGACGATGTTCACGAGCCGGCCTGCCACCACGATGACCTTCTTAGGGGTGGCGCCGTTGAGGAAGGCGAGCACCTTCTCGTCGGCAAGCGCCGCGGCCTCCAGCGAGTCCGCGTCGGCGTCGGCAGGCACCGTCACGTGGCCGCGAACCTTGCCGTTGACCTGCACCGGATACTCGACCGTGTCCTCAACCAGGTACTGCGGGTCGGCGACAGGGAAAGGGCCGTGCGCCAGCGACGTGTCGTGACCGAGACGCTTCCACAGCTCCTCGGCCAGATGCGGGGCCAGCGGCGCGACCATCAGCACCAGCGGCTCCAACGCCGCCCGCGCCGTCACCCCCTGCTTGGTCAGGTGGTTGGTGTACTCGATCAGCTTGGCCGCGGCGGTGTTGTTGCGCAGGTTGACGTAGTCGTCGGACACCCCGGCGATGGTGCGGTGCAACAGCCGGAGCGTCTCGTCGTCCAACGCCTCGTGGTCTGCCACGCGTTCGGTGCCCGTCTGCTCGTCGACCACCAAGCGCCACACCCGCTGCAGGAAGCGGTACGCGCCGACGACATCCTTCGTAGCCCACGGGCGGGATGCATCCAGCGGTCCCATCGACATCTCATACACCCGCAGCGTGTCGGCGCCGTAGTCGTCGCAGATCTCGTCGGGTGACACCGAGTTCTTCAGGCTCTTGCCGATCTTGCCGAACTCCTGAAACACCTCCATCTCGCCGTCGGGCCCATGCCAGTAGAACTTGCCATCGCGTTCGGTGACCTCGGCCGCGGGCACATACGCGCCGCGGGAGTCGGTGTACGCGAACGCCTGGATGTAACCCTGGTTCACCAGCCGGCGGAACGGCTCCTTGGAGCTGATGTGGCCGAGGTCGTGGAGCACCTTGTGCCAGAACCGCACATAGAGCAGGTGCAGCACCGCGTGCTCGACACCGCCGACATACAAATCGACACCGCCGGGGTCCTTCGGACCGTGTTCGGCTGGCCGCGGGCCCATCCAGTAGGCCTCGTTCTCCTTGGCGCACAACTCTTCTTTGTTGTACGGGTCGGTGTATCGCAGCTCGTACCACGAGCTGGCCGCCCACTGCGGCATCACGTTGGTGTCACGGGAGTAGGACTTGAAGCCGTCGCCCAGATCCATCTCGACATGCACCCAGTCGGTCGCCTTGGCCAGCGGCGGCGACGGCTCGCTGTCGGCGTCGTTTGGGTCGAGCTGCACCGGCGCGTAGTCGGCTATATCGGGCAGCTCCACCGGCAGCGCCGACTCCGGCAGCGGGTGCGCGCGGCCGTCGGCGTCGTACACGATCGGGAACGGCTCACCCCAGTACCGCTGCCGCGCGAAGAGCCAGTCCCGCAGCTTGTACTCGACGCGGGCGCGCCCGTGGCCTTCCGTGGTCAAGCGCTCGGTGATGGCTTCCTTGGCAGACGCGACGCTCAGGCCATTCAGGTAGTCGGAGTTGACCACCTCGCCGTCGCCGCTGTACGCACTCTGCGAAATATCGCCGCCTGCAACCGTTTCCACGATCGGCAGGCCGAACTCGTTGGCGAAGTCCCAGTCCCGTTGATCGCCCCCGGGCACCGCCATGATGGCGCCGGTGCCGTAGCCGATCAGCACGTAGTCGGCAATGAAGACCGGGACCTGTTCGCCATTGGCAGGATTCGTGGCGTAGCTGCCGAGGAAGACGCCGGTCTTGTCCTTGTTCTCCTGGCGTTCCAGGTCGGACTTGGCCGCGATCGCGGCGCGGTAGGCGGCGACGGCCGCGCCGGGGGTAGTCGCACCGAACGTCCACCGGGGGTCCACATCGGCTGGCCACTGCGCCGCGGTGAGCTCGTCCACCAGTTCGTGTTCGGGCGCCAGCACCATGTAGGTCGCGCCGAACAACGTGTCGGGCCGGGTGGTGAACACCTCGATATCGCCGGCCGACGTACCGAAGAGCACCGACGCTCCGGTAGACCGGCCGATCCAGTTGCGCTGCATGGCCTTGACCTTCTCGGGCCAATCCAGCAATTCGAGATCGTCAAGCAGCCGGTCCGAGTACGCGGTGATGCGCATCATCCACTGCCGCAGCCGCTTCCGGAACACCGGAAAGTTGCCGCGCTCGCTGCGGCCGTCGGACGTGACTTCCTCGTTGGCCAGCACGGTGCCAAGGCCGGGGCACCAGTTGACCATCGAGTCGGCCCGGTACACCAACCGATACGAGTCGATCAGGTCAGCGCGCTCATCGGCCGACAGGTTCGCCCATGCCCGCCCGTCGTCGAGAGTCTTTGTGCCCGACTCGAACTCGGCGACCAGCTCCGCGACGGGTCGCGCCTTGTTCACGGCCGGGTCGAACCACGCGTTGTAGATCTGCAGGAAGATCCACTGCGTCCACTTGTAGAAGTCGACATCGGTGGTGGAGAAGCTGCGACGGGCGTCGTGCCCGAAGCCCAGCCGGCCGAGCTGGCGGCGGAAGTTGACGATGTTGGCCTCGGTGCGGACGCGCGGATGCGTCCCGGTCTGGATCGCGTACTGCTCTGCGGGCAGCCCGAACGCGTCGAAACCCAACGCGTGCAACACATTGCGGCCCGTCATCCGGTAGTAGCGGGCGTATACGTCGGTGGCGATGTAGCCGAGCGGATGCCCGACGTGCAACCCCTCACCCGACGGGTAGGGGAACATGTCCTGCACGAACATCTTGTCCGCGGGCACGGGCGTTCCGTCCGGCGGCGCCAGCGAGCCCACCGGGTTGGGCACGTTGAATGTCCCCGACTCGGCCCAGGTCTGCTGCCAGGCGCGCTCGATGTCCCCGGCCAGCTCCGCTGTGTAGCGGTGCTGCGGGGTGTCCCCAGCATCACTGTCGGGTTCTGTCACGTGAACAGGGTATAAGGACGCGCATGTGCCCCTCGCCGGCCACAGGTTGGTCTCGGTTCCGTTGCGGACCGGTGCGGGTTTGGTCCCAGGTCGGTTCCAGCCCTGGTGGCTAACACTTCGCGCGGGATACGGTCGGCGCCTGACCAGGGGTGTGACGAACCTCGATCTGCTAAAGAAGGACCGACGTCGATGAACGAGATCCCCCGTCGCTGGCGGGTTCTGGCAGGTGGCGCGGCCGCCGGTGTGGCCGCCGTCGTCGGCTTCGCCGGGCCTACCGCCTCAGCCGAGCCGGTGCTGCCGCAACCGCAGCCGCCCGGGCCGGCCATGGTGACCCAGCCGGTCACCGTCGCGCCACCGGCCGCCACCGGACTCAGCGGTGTGATGCCCGCCACCGCAGCCGCGCCTGCCGGAATCGTGACGCCGGCCGTCCCCGCCCCGCCGCAGGCGACGATCACCCCGGCGGCCTCTGGCACGCTTGCCGACTTCTTCAAGGCCAAGGGCGTTCGCATGGAGCCGCAGAACAGCCGCGACTTCAAGGCGCTGACCATCGTGCTGCCTATGCCGAAGGGCTGGTCGCAGGTGCCCGACCCGAATGTTCCCGATGCGTTCGCGGTGATCGCCGACCGGGTCGGCGGCAACGGCCTGTACTCGTCCAACGCGCAGGTCGTGGTCTACAAACTAGTCGGCGACTTCGACCCGAAGGAGGCCATCAGCCACGGCTTCGTCGACAGCCAGCAGCTGACGGCGTGGCGCGCCACCGACGGGTCGCTTGCCGATTTCGGCGGCATGCCGTCGTCGGTCATCGAGGGCACCTACCGCGAGAACTCGATGACGCTGAACGCGTCCCGCCGCAACGTCATCGCGACCGCAGGCCCCGACAAGTACCTGGTGACGCTGTCGGTGATCACCAGCATCGATCAGGTCGTCGCGGCGGCCGACGCCACCGACGCGATCGTCAGTGGCTTCAAGGTCAGCCTGCCCGGCGCGCCGACGCAGACGCCACCAACCCCGACACCGGGCCTGCCCCAGTCCCCTAGCCAGCCGGCACTTCCGCAACTTCTGGGACGGCCGGGATAGACGTCGTCCCCCGGGCGAAGCCTGGCGCCCGGGGGGCGGCCCATCCGGCGGGCCGCGCACCAGGCTCGTATTGTGTGGCGCATGCTGATCGCCGCGGTGCTGTGTTTGTGCGCCGCCGTCGCGATCGCCGCTCTCGGACTGTGGCTGCTCACCCGCCCGCGCACCGCTGACGATCCCGTCCGCCAGGTTCTGCGCGCTGTGGCGCCGACGCAGCTCGCCGCAGCGGTGATGCTGACCGCAGGCGGACTGGTGGCGCTGTCGGCGAGGCCGCAGACCGGCGTGCTCGTCGTGGTGGTGTGCGTCGTCGGCGCGGTGGCCACGGTCGCGGCCGGGTGCTGGCAAAGCGCCAAAGTGGTCGCGGCGTCAGCCGCGCAGGGCGGCGCAGCACAGCGCCCATCCGGTGCCGTCGGCTGTGGCGGCTCCTGCGCGACGTGCACGTTGTCCTGCAACTGAGCCTGCATGCTCGACCGGCTGACACGGGTCCCGATTGACACGTTCCTGCTGGCGCTGTTGGCGGTCGTCACGCTCGCGGCGCTGTTTCCGGCCACCGGCACCTCCGCGGACGTGCTCGACGTGGCGACCAAGGTCGCCATCGCCCTGCTGTTCTTGCTCTACGGCGTTCGGCTGTCACCGACCGAGGCACTGCACGGGCTGAAGCACTGGCGGCTGCATCTGCTGGTGCTGGCCGCGACGTTCGTCGTCTTCCCCATCCTCGGATTGGCCGCGCGCGCCCTCGTGCCGTCGGTGTTGACCCCCGGTCTGTACACCGGCGTGCTGTTCCTGTGCCTGGTTCCATCGACCGTGCAGTCGTCGATCGCGTTCACCTCGATCGCCCATGGCAACGTGCCCGCGGCGATCGTCAGTGCGTCGCTGTCCAACATCCTCGGCGTTGCGCTCACCCCGTTGCTTGTCGTGCTGCTGATGCACACCCCCGGCGCTCCGCGGGTCGGCGGGTCGGCCGTGCTGGACATCGTGTTGCAGCTGTTGTTGCCGTTCGTCGCCGGTCAATTGCTCCGGCCGTGGTTGGCCGCGTGGGTGCACCGGCATGCTTTGGTCACCAGGGCGTTCGACCGCGGCTCGATTCTGCTCGTCGTCTACACCGCGTTCTCGATGAGCATGGCCGAGAACATCTGGAGCTCGGTCAGCCCGTGGCGGGTGGGTGCGGTCGCCGGAGTGTGCACCGCGCTGCTTGCCATCATGCTCGGCTTCACGGTCGGAGTGTCACGTCTGGCCCGGCTGAACCGCGCCGACGCAGCGGTGGTGCTGTTCTGCGGCTCCAAGAAGAGCCTGGCGTCCGGCCTGCCGATGGCGCTGGTGTTCTTCGGCACCGGGGCGGTGGGCCTGATCATGTTGCCGCTGATGCTCTTTCACCAGATCCAGCTGTTCGTGTGCGCGATCATCGCGAGCCGGATGTCGCGGACCGTGCCTGCCGACTAGTTGCGGCTGACGTCGATCGGGTGACTGGCGAGCATCGACAGCGGCAACGGCTGGCGGCGGAGCACCCGCGACCACAGGTCGACCCGCGGCTCGACCAGAACGTCAGATGGCAACGCGGACAGCACAATCCAGTCGTCGCGCTCGATCTCGCCCTCGAGTTGGCCGATTGTCCAGCCCGAGTAGCCCGCGAATATGCGCACGCCTTCCACCATCGGGGCGATTGCATCCGGATCGGCGTCGAGGTCGACCATCACCATCCGGCCCTGCACGTGCCGCAGCCCCTCCACCCCGTTCGCCTCTAGGCCGACGCGCAGCGTCGCCAGGCAAAGCGCGGCGTCCCGCTTCACGGGCCCGCCGATGAACATCGTCTTGGGCTTGGTGGCCAGCTTGGCCCACTGCGGCAACACGTTGTACACGGCGGTTTCACTCGGCCGGTTCAGCACCACACCGAGGGTCCCGCCGTCGTTGTGCTCGACGACGTAGATGACGCTGCGCCGAAACGTCGGCTCCAGCAGATCGGTGTTGGCGAGCAGCAGCGTTCCCGCGCGCACTCTGTGCGCCGCAGGAGCAAGGAAATCCTCCGGGTCCTCTGAGTGCGCCACCTCACCATCATGGCACCAGCAACGTGTCATGGTGGCGAACAAGCGCGGCTCGCCGGGATATTTGTACTGTGGGTCGGGTTGTCAATCCGCCGATCCGCAGTACTGCTCAATCAGGACGTGATTCCCGTGGTCAACACCAGCGCATCCGTCGCCCTTTGGCGTTCGGTGCGTGCGCTGCCTGAATTCTGGCGACTGCTCGAACTGCGGTCCGTGAGCCAGTTCGGCGACGGGCTGTTTCAGGCGGGGCTGGCAGGCGCCCTCCTGTTCAACCCCGAGCGGGCCGCAGGACCGTGGGAGATCGCGGGCGCATTCGCGGTGCTGTACCTGCCGTACTCGCTGCTCGGCCCGTTCGCAGGCGCACTCCTGGACCGCTGGGACCGCAGGCTGGTGCTCATCGGCGCCAACTTCGGCAGGCTGCTGCTGGTCCTCGGTGTCGCCGCCCTGCTGGCCGCCGGTACGAGCGACCGGACGATCCTGTTCGGCGCGTTGGTCGTCAACGGTTTCACCCGATTCGTGTCCTCGGGGCTGTCGGCCGCGCTGCCGGACGTCGTGCCCCGCGAGCAAGTGGTCACGATGAACTCGGTGGCCACGGCCACCGGCGCAGCGGCGGCGTCCCTTGGCGCCGCCTTTATGTTGGTGTCGCGCTGGTTGTTCGGCTCCGGCGACACAGGCGCTGCCACAATCATTTTCATCGTCGCCCTGCCCGTCGCGGCCGCGTTGCTGTTGTCGGTGCGCTTCCCGCCGCACATCCTCGGGCCTCACGAAAGCAAGCGTGCGATTCACGGCTCGGTCGCCTACGCGGTGGCGACCGGGTGGCTGCATGGTGCGCGCACCGTGCTGGCCGTGCCGAGCGTGGCGGCCACGTTGGCGGGGCTGGCCTCCCATCGAATGGTGTTCGGCATCAACACTTTGTTGGTGTTGGTGATGGTGCGGCACACCGACACCGCGGATGTCGCCGGGATCGGCACCGCGGCGCTGTTCCTCGCCGCCCCCCTGCTCGGAGGGTTTCTCGCCACCGCAGTGCTGCCGATCCTGGTCCGCCGGTGGGGGCGATACGCCACGCCCAACGGCGCGCTGGCGTTCGCGGCGGTCGTCCAGTTGTGCGGCGCGGGCCTGCAACTCCCCGTGATGGTGCTGTGCGGGTTCTTCCTCGGCGCGTCGGGGCAGGTGGTGAAGCTCTGCGCCGACACTGCGATGCAGATCGATGTCGACGACGCCCTGCGCGGCCATGTCTTCACCGTCCAGGACGCGCTGTTCTGGGTTGCGTTCATCGTCGCGATCACGTTGGCGGCAACGGTGATTCCGGCCGACGGCCGGGAGCCCGCCCTTGTGGTCGCCGGATCGGTGGTCTACCTCGCGGGGTTGGCCGTTCACGCCAGCGTCGGCCGCCGCGCGCAGTCACCCGGCTAATGTGACCGACATGTCGACAGCGGGGCCTATGGTGGCCGACCTACGCGCGGAAAGCGACGACCTCGACGCCATCGTCGCCGACCTGCCTGCCGATCGGTGGGACGACGCCACGCCTGCGCCGGGGTGGACGATCGCCCATCAGATTGCGCATCTGCTGTGGACGGATCGCGTCGCGCTGACCGCGGTGACCGACGAGGCCGGCTTCGCGGCGGTGCTGGCGGAGGCTGCCAAGGATCCGACGGGTTTCGTCGACGCGGGCGCCGAGGAACTGGCCCTACTTCCGCCCGAACGTCTCCTGGTCGACTGGCGCCAGACCCGGACCAGCCTGCACGACGAACTGCTTACCGTCGCCGACGGCCGCAAGCTGCCGTGGTTCGGCCCGCCCATGAGCGCCCCATCGATGGCCACCGCCCGGCTGATGGAGACCTGGGCTCACGGCCTGGATGTCGCCGACGCGCTCGGGGTGAAACGGCCGGCGACCGCACGGTTGCGCTCGATCGCCCACATCGGCGTGCGAACCCGTGACTTCGCGTTCTCCATCAACGGCCTGACCCCGCCTGCAGACCCGTTCCACGTGGAACTGCGCGCGCCGGACGGCTCGGTGTGGGAGTGGGGTCCCAAGGACGCCGTGCAGCGTGTCACCGGGTCGGCGGAGGACTTCTGCATGCTCGTTACGCAGCGCAGGCCGCCAGCCGACCTCGACGTGACGGCGGACGGCGCCGAAGCTGTGAAGTGGCTGTCAATCGCGCAGGCTTTCGCGGGCCCGCCGGGCCCTGGTCGTTAGCGAAAATCCCCAGCGGTTCCCCAGTTTTGCCGCACCATTGACCTAACGCTTGTGGCGAAGCGGGGGACAGATGGATTTCTACGCGGTGCTCGACGAGATCGTCGATCTTCTCCGCAGCCGCAGCCGCGTGTCCTATCGCGCCCTGAAGGAACACTTCGGCCTTGACGACGAGCGGCTGGACGCGCTGCGGACCGAGTTGCTGTTCGCCCACCCGGACGCCGTCAGCGAGGACGGGCACGGGCTCGTCTGGACGGCCGGGCACCGGGGTGAGCGGCGCCAGCTGACCATATTCTTCTGCGACCTCGTCGGCTCCACGACGCTGGCCAGCCAGTTCGATCCCGAAGAGTGGCGCGAGATCGTCGGCGCGTACTACGCCACATGCGGAAGAGTGATCGCTCGCTTCGACGGTCACATCGCCCAGTACCTCGGCGACGGTCTACTCGTCTACTTCGGTTACCCACACGCCCACGAGGACGACGCGCTGCGTGCTGTCCGGGCCGGGCTGGGCATCATCGAGGCGGTCGAGCAGCTCAACTCGGTGATATCGGCGGAGCATGGGATATCGCTTGCGGTGCGGTTGGGCTGCCACACCGGGCTGGTGGTGGTGGGCGATGAAGTGGCCGGAACCGGTCACGACGACATGGTGCTTGGCGACACGCCCAACATCGCGGCCCGCCTGGAGGGCGTCGCCGAACCAAACACCTTGGTAATCGGGGCCTTAACGCACCAGCTCCTCGGCGGCCTGTTCGCGTGCGAGTCACTGGGCACCCCGCCGCTGAAAGGAGTCGTCGCCCCGCTCGAGGTGTACCGGGTGCTGTATGAAAGCACTGCCCGAACCCGACTGGACGCGCTGGCGAGCACGGGTCTGTCCCCACTGATCGGGCGCGAGACCGAGCTGCAGTCGCTCGAGGCGGTGTGGGGCAGCGTGATGGACGGCCACGGCC
The DNA here is from genome assembly GCA_032230775.1 of Mycobacterium sp. Lineage (GTDB taxonomy): Bacteria > Actinomycetota > Actinomycetes > Mycobacteriales > Mycobacteriaceae > Mycobacterium. Next base: position 9,246 of record JAVXWV010000899.1, read on the forward strand.
ATGCTGTTGTCGTCACGGGTGAGGCCGGGATCGGGAAATCCAGGTTGGTGAAGGCGCTGACCGACCACGCGTCTGCCCGGCAAGCCTGGTTCACCCACATGCAGTGCTCGCCGTACTACCAACACACGGCGTTCTACCCGCTGATCGACCTGCTGGAGCGCATCGTCCTGCGTTTCCAACGCGACGACTCGCCTGCCCAGAAGCAGAGCAAGCTCGAAGGCTTTCTCGTCGAAAGCGGCCTGCCGTTGGCCGAAACCGTCCCGCTGTTCTCCACGCTGCTGTCGATTCCACCTGCCGCTGACTATGTTCCACCGGAGATACCTGCGGAGCAGCGGAAGCAGCAGACCATGCGCGCGCTCATGACAATCCCGTTTCGCAGAGCCGAGAAGCAGCCGGTGATGCTCATCGTGGAGGACCTGCACTGGATCGACCCGACCACGCTGGAGTATCTGAATAACTTGGTCGACGAGATCCCGGCGGCGCCCATCCTCGCGGTGTTCACCTGCCGCCCCGACTTCTTGTCGCCGTGGGTCGACAATCCAAACGTCACCACGATCGAGATCAATCGCCTGCCGAGCGGCGCGGCCGCTGAGCTGACTCATCAAGTGGCGCAGGGTAAGTCGCTCCCACCGCAAGTGTTGGCGGAAGTGGTGGCGAAAACCGACGGCGTTCCGTTGTTCATCGAGGAGCTCACCAAGATGCTGCTCGAGTCGGGACTACTCGAGGAGCATGGCGATCATTACGCGTTGACCGGCCCGCTGCCCCCACTCGCCATCCCCAACACGTTGCAGGACTCGCTGATGGCCCGGCTGGACCGCCTGGCGCCCGTCAAGAGCCTGGCACAGCTCGGCGCGGCATTGGGACGGGAGTTCAGTTATTCACTGCTACACGCGGTTTCGCCATGGGATGACGACGCCCTCCGGCAAGGTCTCGAGCAGCTGGTCGCGGCCGAGTTCCTGTACGAAGAAGGCACGGCGCCGCAGTCGACCTACCGTTTCAAGCATGCCCTCGTGCAGGAATCTGCGTACCAGTCCCTACTGAGAAGCACGCGGCACCAACACCATCAGCGCATCGCCGACACACTGGTCGCCGACTTTCCCGAAACCATCGAGACCCGGCCCGAACTTCTGGCGCACCACTACACGGCAGCCGGTCTGTCCGACAGAGCCATTCCCTACTGGGAGGCGGCTGGGCGACGCGCGCTGCAGCGCTTCGCAAATCATGAGGCCTCGAACCACGCCAAGCGTGGCCTGGCGTTGCTCGCAGCACTTCCCGAGACCCCCGACCGCGCCAAACAAGAACTGTCTCTGCAGCTTGTGTTGGGTCCGTCGCTCAGCTTCGTAGAGGGGCCACAGTCCGTCGAGCAGATCTATAGCCGCGCCCGCGAATTGGCGCGAGAAGTGGGCAGCACGCCGGAACTGTTTCCCGCGCTGTCGGGTCTTGCCTACGCATACATCGTGCGCGGGCGATTACCCGAGGCACGCGCCTTGGCCGAGGAGTTTCTGGAGTTGGCCGAACCACAACGCGACGCGCTCGTGCTGGCGGCCGGACATTGCATGGTCGCCTACGCGGCGTGGTGGCAAGGCGATTTCATCGACGTGCGTGATCACAGTCAGCAAGGTTTGGCGCTCTACGACCCCGACCGTCACCGCGTACGCGTCTCGGCATACAACCAAAATCCCGGGATCATCTGCAGATACCTGACGGCGCTCTCGGACTGGGTGCTCGGTTATCCGACTCGGGCCAGCCTGGCGATGGAACAGGCGCTGGTGTACGCGAAGGAGCTCCAGCATCCCTACAGCGTCGGCCTGACTCTCCTGTTCTCTGCCCAACTGTTTCAGCTGCGGCGTGAGCCAGAACCCGCGCGCGCCCGCGCAGAAGAAGCGATAGCCCTATCGGTTGAATACGGACTTCTTGCCGTCGAGCTGTGGTGTCTGCTGCCCCGGGGATGGGCTGCCGTGCAAATGGGCGATGCACGTGCCGGTGTCGCCGACATCTGCGAGGCGATGGACCGCCGGCGCGCGGCGGGCATCGGTGCGGTGTGGCCATGGTTCTTTGCGCTGCTGGCCGAAGCGCACGGCGCGCTCAGCCAATTCGAGGACGGATTCAGGGCCCTCGACGAGGCGCTGGACTGGGTGCACCGCAACGACGAACGGCTATACGCGGCCGAGGTGCATCGGATCCGCGGCGAACTTCTGCTTCGGCAGCCGATACCCGATGCGGCTCAGGCGCAGGACTGCTTCGAACAGGCCCTGGCTGTCGCCCGCGACCACCAGGCCAAGTCCTGGGAGTTGCGTGCCGCGACCAGCATGGCCCAACTGTGGCGGCAGCACGGCAGGAGCGACGAGGCGCGTGCGCTACTCGAACCTGTCTACGGGTGGTTCACCGAGGGTTTCGACACGGCCGATCTGATCGAGGCGAAGGCGCTCCTCGACGAGCTATAGCTCGGTCGCGGCGTCGGCCTTGCCGTCGCCGTCCGAGTCGGCCAGCTTGACGTCCCACGTGCCGTCCCCGTCGGTGTCCACGTAGGCGACATCGCCGGAGAGCGCACGGTCGGCCAGCCCGTCGCCGTCGGCATCGGTCAGCCGGTCGTCGTTCTGTCCGTCGGCATCGATGTCGACCACCTGCCCTCCGAAGTGCTCCACTCCGTCGAGCCCGAACCACCGCAACTGCCCGGCCCGATCGACGGCCACCGCCCACATGCCGCTGCCGTCGTCGGTGAAGTACGCCGCTTCCGATGCGTGGTCGCGGACCATGTGATCGGCCAGGCCGTCGCCGTCCAGGTCGGCCATCGCGTCGTCGAGCAGACCGTCACCGTCGAAATCCAGCCCGACTGCGTCCAGCGAACCGTCGCCGTCGAGATCCGTGTTGGGGTCGGCGGTCCACATGGTCGCCGAGCCGTCCGCGTCGCCGAGGCAGTACTCCATGACGGTTCAGACGTTGCGTTACGCCCGTGAGTTCCACCACTTCGTCAACTCGTCGACGGCGTCGTCGTGGCTCAGCGGCCCGCGGTCCAACCGGAGCTCCTTGAGATACCGCCACGCCTCCCCGACCTCGGGGCCCGCCGGGATGCCGAGGATTCCCATGATTTCGTTGCCGTCGAGATCTGGTCGCACCCGCGCGAGATCCTCTTTCGCGGCCAGTTCCTCGATGCGGCGCTCGAGGTCGTCGTAGTTGGCCTGCAGTCGGTCCGCGCGGCGCTTGTTGCGGGTGGTGCAGTCGGCGCGCACCAGCTTGTGCAGCTTCGGGAGCAGCGGCCCGGCATCGGCGACATACCGGCGCACCGCGGAATCGGTCCACCTGCCGTCGCCGTACCCGTGAAACCGCAGGTGCAGGTACACCAGCTGCGATATGTCTTCGATCATCTGCTTGGAGTAGCGCAGCGCCCGCATTCGCTTGCGGACCATTTTCGCGCCGACCACCTCATGGTGATGAAAACTCACGCCGCCGTCGGCCTCGTGCTTGCGGGTGGCCGGCTTGCCGATGTCATGCAGCAACGCCGCCCACCGCAGCACCAGATCCGGTCCGTCCTCTTCGAGATCCATCGCCTGGCGCAGCACCGTCAGCGAATGCCAGTAGACGTCCTTGTGCTGGTGGTGTTCGTCGATGGCCATCCGCATCGCACCGACCTCCGGCAGCACCACATCGCCAAGACCGGTCTGCACCATCAGATCGATGCCCGCGACCGGATCGTCGCCCAACAGCAGCTTGTCCAGTTCGGCGGCCACCCGCTCGACCGTTATCCGGTCCAGTTGCGGCGCCATCTCCAGAAGCGCCGAAAGCACCCGCGGCGCGACGGTGAACCCGAGCTGCGAGACGAACCGCGCCGCACGCAACATCCGCAGCGGATCGTCGCCGAACGACAACTCCGGCTTCGACGGCGTGTCCAGCACTTTGGCCCGCAGCGCAGCCAAACCGCCTAGGGGATCGACGAATTCGCCGGGCCCGTCGGGCGTGATGCGCACCGCCATCGCGTTGACGGAGAAGTCGCGGCGCACCAGATCGTCGTCTAGGCGCTCACCGAAACGCACCTCCGGATTGCGCGAAACCTGATCGTAGGTATCGGCGCGGAAGGTGGTGATCTCCAACCGGAGGCCGTCCTTGCCGACGCCGACCGTGCCGAACTCGATGCCGGTATCCCACATGGAGTCGGCCCATGGGCGCAGGAACTTCTGCATCTGCTTCGGGCGGGCGTCGGTCGTGAAGTCCCAGTCCGGGAACGGCCTGCCCAGAAGCGCGTCGCGCACACTGCCGCCGACGAGGTACAGCTCGTGGCCCGCGTCAGCGAACACCCGGCCGAGTTCGCGCAGCACGTCGCCATGGCAGTTGAGCGCCACCTGCGCGGCGGCCAGCAGCTCGGCGTCAGCAGCAGAATCGGGCACGTTCGGACAGCTTAATGTGCAACGGCTGTATCACGACCGGTGAGTGCGGCGGGAGCGAATCTTTGTGGCAGCTACTATCGCTTGGGTGTCGGACGGCGAGCAGGCCAAACCACGACGGCGCCGGGGGCGGCGCCGCGGCCGACGCGCTGCAGGCCCGCCTGAATCGACGGAGCGCCACAACAACACCTCCGCGGGCGGCGCGAAGTACGAACCGGTGCACGCCAAGAACGACCAGCCGGGCGGCCAGAACAAGCCGCAGAAGTCGCGTCCGCGCAGGCCCGCAGATCGCCTGCGTACGGTGCATGAAACCTCCGCGGGCGGCCTGGTGATCGACGGCATCGACGGCCCAAAGGAAAGCCAGGTCGTCGCTCTGATCGGGCGCATCGACCGGCGCGGCCGGATGCTGTGGTCCTTGCCAAAAGGCCACATCGAACTCGGTGAGACCGCGGAACAGACCGCGATCCGTGAGGTCGCCGAAGAAACAGGCATCCAGGGCGGCGTGCTGGCGGCGCTCGGCAGCATCGACTACTGGTTCGTCACCGAGGGGCGCCGCGTGCACAAGACCGTGCACCACTATCTGATGCGGTTCCTCAGCGGCGAGCTCTCCGACGAGGACGTCGAAGTCACCGAAGTCGCGTGGGTTCCTCTCAAGGAATTGCCTTCGCGGCTGGCCTACGCAGACGAACGCCGACTCGCCGAGGTCGCCGGCGAGCTGATCGACAAGCTACATGCGGACGGGCCCACCGCACTGCCGCCACTGCCTCAAACCTCGCCGCGGCGGCGCGCCCAGACGCACTCTCATACCCGCAACCGTCGTCCCGACGAACAGACATCTCGCCGGACGAACGGCTGCGGACAAGGGCCGTGAGCACAACCACGGCGGTGCTCGCGCGACTGTTAGCCGCCCTCGCACTGCCGCTGCTGATCGCCACTCCGACCGGAATCCTTGGCGCCCCCCACGCCGCCGCGGGCGAGCCGGGGGCCGTGCCGTTCCTGCAGGTGCGCGTCGACCGCGTCACCCCCGAGGTGGTCACCACCACCAGCGAGCCGATCGTCACCGTCACCGGATCGATACTCAACGTCGGCGACCGACCCGTTCGCGATGTGGTGGTGCGCCTCGAACACGCCGCCGCCGTCACGTCGTCTGCTGGACTTCGCACCAACCTCAGCGGCAACGTCGACCAGTACGAGCCCGTCGCCGACTTCATCACCCTCGCGCCGGAACTGCTTCGCGGACAAGCTGTTCCGTTCGAGCTGAGCTATCCGCTGCGGTCGCAGGAACTGCCGTCGCTGCACATCGAGCAACCCGGGGTGTACCCGGTGATGGTCAACGTAATCGGCACCCCCGACTACGGCGACCCCGCCCGACTCGACGACGCCCGCTTCCTGCTTCCGGTGCTGGGCGTGCCGGCCGAGCCCGCCGCGGGCTCCGCCGCCGACACACTGACGTCGGTGGTGCCGCCCGACACATCCAAACCCATTCGGCTGACCTTGCTGTGGCCCTTGGCGGACCGGCCACGGCTGGCGGCGGGCGCGCCAGGTGGCACGAGGCCGGTGCGGTTGATCGACGACGACCTCGCGACATCGCTGGCACCGGGCGGTCGGCTCGACACGATGCTGTCATCCGTCGACTTCGCGACCAGCCCGCCCGTCGATCCCGGCGGCGAGGTACACAACGCGATGTGCCTGGCCGTCGACCCCGACCTGCTGGTCACCGTCAACGCGATGACGGGCGGCTACGTCGTCAACAACACCCCCGACGCCGGGCCTGCCACCCCGACGCATCCGGGTGCGGGCCAGGACGCCGCTGTCGGCTGGCTCAATCGGCTCAGGACGCTGGCACAGCGGATGTGTGTGACGGCAACGACCTACTCGCAGGCCGACCTCGACGCGCTGCAGCAGGTCGCGGATCGCGGCCTCAGCAGCATCGCCACCAGCGGCTCCGCCGACATCGTCGACCAGATTCTCGGTGTCTCGTCGATCCGCGGCGCCACCCTGGTCGGCGACGGGCCGCTCACAGGTCCCACCGTTGAGCTGCTGTCGGCGCAAGGCCCGACGGTCGCGATCGGCGCCGCGCATGTCGCCGCCCAGGACTCCGCCACCGGCGAGCCTGGGACCGCGGATGTCCAGCCGCTGCGGTACACGCCGCAAGTCGTAACCGCGCCGTTCGACCCGACCGTCGGCGCGGCTCTGGCAGGCGCGGGCACCGACCCGGCCTCACCGACATACCTGGACCCGTCGCTCGACATCCCGGTCAAACACGATTCTGCGGTGGCCCGCCGCCAGGACGCGCTCGGCTCGCTGCTGTGGCGCGGCCTGCACACCGAGACCGAGCCGCGGACACAGATCCTGGCGCCGCCGCTGGCCTGGAGCCTGCAGCCCGATGATGCGCAGGCGATACTCACCGCGGTGGCCTCGACCATTCACGCTGGGCTTGCCGTGCCGCGGCCGCTCGACGCGGTGATTGCCGAGGCCAACACGGTGCCGTCGGAGGACGTCGCCCCGCTGCCCGACGGTGCGCTGGGCAACCCGCGCGGCCGCTTCGACGACGGCGTCGTCTCCGGGATCGCGGCGGTAAACGGGCGGCTGGGCGGACTAGCGTCGACGCTGACCACCGACGAACGCACCGGGCTGACGGGTGGGCAGTACACCGCGCCTCTGCGCGAGGACCTGCTGCGGGCGCTGAGCCAGTCGGTGCCGCCGGACGCCCGCAACGGACTGGCCCAGCAGCGGCTGACGACTGTCGGGCGCACCGTCGACGACCTGTTCGGCGCGGTCACCATAGTCAACCCGGGCGGGTCATACACGCTGGCCACCGAGCACAGCCCGCTGCCGCTTGCGCTGCGCAACGACCTGCCGGTGCCGATCCGGGTGCGACTGCAGATCGACGCCCCGCCAGGGATGTCGGTTACCGATCCGGGTGAGATCGTGCTGCCGCCGGGCTACCTGCCGCTGAAGGTGCCGATCGAGGTGCACTTCACGCAGCGCGTCGCGGTGGATGTCGCGCTGCGCACCGCCGACGGCTTGCCGCTTGGCGAGCCGGTGCGGCTCTCGGTGCACTCCAACGCATACGGCAAGGTGTTGTTCTTCATCACGCTGTCGGCGGGCGCGGTACTGGTGCTGCTCGTAGGGCGACGGCTGTGGCACCGGTTCCGTCGTCAGCCGGATCGCGCCGACCTTGACCGGCCGGATCCCATCGATGTCGCGATCGCCTACGCGGGGGACGCCGACGAGTCGCAGCGCGCCATGAGCCGGTCCGCCGGCGGGGAAGGTCGCACCGGTTCGACCGGCGGTGAACAGTGACGACCGCGGGAGGGCCGCGTCCACCGCAGCCACCGCCGTCCAGGACGATCCCGCCGCGCCATTACCCGCCAGCCCGTCCCATGCCCCCTGCCCCGCCGCGGCTGCCCCGCGGGCCGGCCCCGCGGCGGCGGGCCGGACGCCCTGAACTGTCCGATGCCGCGGTGGTGTCGCGATCGTGGGGCATGGCGTTCGCGACGCTGATCAGCCGCATCACCGGTTTCGCCCGCATCGTGCTGCTTGCCACCATTTTGGGCGCTGCGCTGTCGAGCGCCTTTTCGGTCGCCTATCAACTACCCAACCTGATCGCCGCCCTGGTGCTGGAGGCGACGTTCACCGCGATCTTCGTGCCGGTGCTGGCCCGGGCGGAGCGCGACGACGCTGACGGTGGCGAGGGTTTCGTACGCCGGCTCGTCACGTTGGCGACCACGCTGCTGCTCATCACCGCGACGTTGTCGGTTGTCTCTGCCCCGCTGCTCGTCGGGCTGATGCTTGGGAGCGACACCACGGTGAACCGCGCACTCACGACCGCGTTCGCCTACCTGCTCCTACCCCAGGTGTTCTTCTACGGATTGTCGTCAGTGTTCATGGCGATTCTGAACACCCGCAACGTGTTCGGGCCGCCCGCGTGGGCTCCGGTGTGCAACAACGTGGTCGCCATCGCGACGTTAGCCCTCTATGTGCTTGTCCCTGGCGAGCTTTCACTCGATCCTGTGCGGATGGGCAACCCCAAGCTGCTCGTGCTGGGTATCGGAATGACGCTGGGCACAGTCACCCAAGTCGCGGTCCTCTTCGTGGCCATCCGTCGCGAACGGATCAGCCTGCGTCCGTTGTGGGGCATCGACGACCGGCTCAAGAAGTTCGGCACGATGGCCTCCGCCATGTTGGTGTACGTGGTGATCAGCCAGATCGGGTTGATTGTCGGCAACCGAATCGCCAGTGGCGCAGCGGCTTCCGGCCCGGCGATCTACAACTACACCTGGCTGGTGTTGATGCTGCCGTTCGGCATGATCGGCGTGACGGTGCTGACGGTGGTGATGCCGCGGCTGAGCCGCAACGCAGCGGCCAACGACGTCTCTGCCGTTCTCGCCGACTTGTCGCTCGCCACCCGGCTGACGATGGTCACGCTGATCCCGATCGTCGCGATGATGACCGTCGGTGGCCCCGCGATCGGCAGCGCACTGTTCGCATACGGCAACTTTGGTGAGGTCGACGCCAACTACCTCGGCCTGGCCATCACGTTGTCAGCGTTCACGCTGATCCCGTATGCCCTTGTGCTGCTTCAACTTCGGGTGTTCTACGCCCGCGAACAACCGTGGACGCCAATCCTACTGATCGTCGTGATCACGACGGTGAAGGTCGCCGCATCGCTGGCCGCGCCCTACCTGACCGACGACAAAGAGTTGGTCGCGGGCTACCTCGGGCTGGCCAACGGCCTGGGTTTTCTGGCAGGCGCCACCGTGGGCTACTTCCTGCTGCGTGCCAGCCTGAATCCCCCCGGAGGCAGGCTGATCAGCCTCGCGGTGGTTCGCACCATCCTCGTGACCATCGCCGCATCACTGATCGCAGGGCTGGCCGCCTACATCGTCGATCAATTCCTCGGGCTGGAATCCCTGACCCGCCACTGGGGTGGCGGGGGTTCACTGCTGCGGCTGTGCGTGCTCGGCCTCATCATGGTGCCGATCATCGTCGGCGTGATGTTGGCCGCAAGGGTGCCCGACGCCCATGCCGCCCTCGCCGCCGTTCGGCGGCGTCTTGGCAGGCGGGCGACGGTAGCCGCACCCCCAACCGCCCCTCCCGACCAGCCGCGGCCGGGCCACCCCCTCACGTACTCTGATCAGAGGAATTCGCTCGCGTCACGCCATCGTCAATTCCCGGCGGCGGCCCGGCGCGGGCCCCCGGCGAGCGTTGCCGGGAACTTGATACAGGGGGGACCCGCGGTGACCGACGACCCAGCGACCGGCGCCGGCGCGGGCCCTGACGGCGCCGCCACGACCAAGATTCCGCGCCCGCCGGCTGACGACTTCCGGCCTGACCTGCCTGCCGATGACTACGAGCGCGGCGTGCCTGCGCACGACGAGCCGGCGGCGTTTCCCGAGGCCGCCAACGGCACCGTGCCGATGCCCGTCTCCGGGCGCCCGCCGTCGGACTACGCAGGCGATCCGACGCGCGAATCGCTGCCCTTCGACGTGCCTCACGAGCCGCCCATCGAGGCCGCGACCTCCGACGAAGACGTCCACCTCATCCCCGGCGCCAGCATCGGCGGTGGCCGCTACCGGCTGCTGGTGTTCCACGGTGGCCCACCCAACCTGCAGTTCTGGCAGGCGCTCGATACGGCGCTGGACCGTCAGGTCGCGCTGACCTTCGTCGACCCGGACGCGACGCTGCTCGACGAGCAGGTGCAGGCGATCCTGTCCCGCACGCTGAAGCTGAGCCGCCTCGACATGACCGGCGTCGCGCGGGTGCTCGACGTGACAAGCACCGGCTCCGGCGGGCTTGTGGTTTCCGAGTGGATCCGCGGCGGCTCGCTGCCAGAGGTGGCCAACACGTCGCCGTCACCGATCGGTGGGGCCCGCGCCATCCAATCGCTCGCCGCTGCCGCCGAGGCCGCCCACCGCTCGGGTGTTGCGCTGTCGATCGACCATCCCAGCCGCGTGCGGGTGAGCATCGAGGGCGACGTGGCGCTGGCGTTCCCTGCGACGCTGCCCGACGCAGCCCCTGAGGACGATATCCGCGGCATCGGCGCCGCGCTGTATGCGCTCTTGATCAACCGGTGGCCGTTGCCCGAGTCCGGGGTTCGCAGCGGGTTGGCGCCCGCCGAACTCGACGCGGCGGGCCAGCCCATCGAACCGCGGGCCGTCGACCGCGATATCCCGTTCCAGATCTCGGCGGCGGCCGCGAGGGCGGTACAGGAGGGCGGTGGCATCCGCAGCGCCCCCACCCTGCTGAACCTGCTGCAGCAGGCCACCGCGATCGCCGACCGCACCGAGCTGATCTCCCCGGTTGACGAACCCGAGGCGCCGCCTCCGTCGCGGTTGCGCGGCGCACCCACCGACGACCCAGAGACCTCGGCGCGTCGCCGCAAGGGACTGATGATCGGGGTCGGCATTGGCGCCGCGATCATCGTCGTCGCGTTGATCGTGCTGGCTTCGGTGTTGAGCCGGATCTTCGGCGATGTCGGCGGCCTCGGCGGCGACCAGCTTGGCCTCAACTCGCCGTCATCGTCGGCGGCACAGCCCAGAGACTCCGGCAACGGCAACGTCGTGAAACCGGTTCGCGCCACGGTGTTTTCGCCCGAGGGCGCGGCCGATGCACCTGAAGCGGCCCCGCTGGCCATCGATGGCAATCCGTCGACCGTGTGGCCCATCGACACCTACACGGATCCGGTGCCGTTCCCTAGTTTCAAGAATGGCGTCGGCCTGATGCTTCAACTGCCGAAGCCCACCAAGCTGGGCGAGGTCACCATCAACTTGGACAGCACCGGCACCGCGGTGCAGATCCGCGCGTCGCAGACGCCGACCCCCGCGTCGCTGGACGACACCACCGTGCTGGTCCCCGCCACCACGCTCAAGCCGGGCCCGAACACGATCAAGGTGGACAACGCGACGCCGACGTCCAACGTGCTGGTGTGGGTGTCCACGCTAGGCCAGGTCAACGGCCAGAGCCGTTCCGATATCGCCGAGATCACGCTCAAAGCCGCGTCTTAGCCGCCTCTCATCCCCAGCGCCGCAAACTTGTGTCAAGACCCACCCCCTGCGCCGTTTAGTGTTCGGCTGTGGGGAGCTGTGGGCGAATCGACCGGACGGACGCCGAGCTGCTGACGGCCCACGTGGCCGGTGACCGGTACGCGTTCGAGGAGCTGTTCTACCGTCACCACCGCCAGCTGCACCGGCTGGCGCGGATCACCAGCCGCAATCCCGAGGACGCCGCTGATGCCCTGCAGGATGCGATGCTGTCGGCACACCGCAGCGCCCCCTCCTTCCGCCACGACTCCGCGGTCAGCAGCTGGCTGTACCGCATCGTCGTGAACGCGTGCCTCGACCGGTTGCGGCGCAACAAGACACACCCCACCACGGAGCTTGAGGACGATGCCTGCCATGTCGGCGATCCCGCGCCGCAGGTGGACACCGCGATCGTGGTGGAACGCGCCCTGATGCGGCTTCCCGTCGAGCAGCGAGCCGCGGTGGTGGCGGTCGACATGCAGGGCTACTCCATCGCCGAGACCGCGCGCATCCTCGGCATTGCGGAGGGGACCGTGAAGAGCCGCTGTTCGCGTGCCAGGGCCAAGCTGGCCGAGGCCCTCGAATATTTCAACGCCGGCGCCGCCGCGGCCGCCGACCGAGGCGTGGAACCGTAACGGGCTCCCGGCCGTCTAACCCTGCGTGGTGAAGACTGGCTTGCGTCAGAACGTGGCACAACCGGCGGGGGCGGCGATGGACGGCAGCGCAGGCCACGAACCGATCGCGCTCCAACAACTCGCCGACCTGCAGGCGGGCCTGCTCGACGATGCGACCGCGACGGCGCTGCGCCACCGGATACGCGCCGACCCCGACGCCGCTGAGATGTTGGCGGCACTCGACCGCGTCCGCCGTGACCTCGCCGATCTCGGCACGGACCACGGCTCCGCGCCCGATCCCCCTGCCAAGGTGACGGCGCGGGTCGGCGCCGCGCTGCAGGCCGCACCACCGCATCGGTCACCCCGCGAGCCAGCTCATTCGGTTCGGCATGCCCCACGTTGGCAGGTGGCCGCGCTCGTCGCCGGTATCGGTGCCGCGGTCGTCGCCTCGGTCCTTGGCGGAGTGATGCTGACGCGCGACCCCGCGCCGACCCGCCCTGCAGGCCCGACGGCCGAGAGCATCACGGTCTCTCGGCCCCCTGGCGACGTTCCGCTGTCGAATCCCCAAATCGTCGGCCTGCTGTCCCGCAGCCCCGACTACGGCCCGCTCGCCGACCCGGAGCGGCGTGCGTCTTGTCTGTCCGGACTGGGCTACTCGGCGGCGACCGCGGTGCTTGGCGCCCAACCGGTCGACATGCACGGGCGGCCCGCGGTGCTCATGGTGCTGCCCGCCGACACGCCGAGGACTGTCCTGGTGCTGGTCGTCGAGACGGGCTGCAATTCAGCTCACACCGGCCTGCTCGCCAACACGCTGGTCACTCGTCCGTAATCTGTCCTGCAGGCCACGGGGAACACCCGGGCATACGCTGGTGTTTGAACCCGTGCCGACGTAGGAGCAGAAAGGCTCGCATGACCTCCTCATCCACCGTTCATGACGTCATCGTCATCGGCTCGGGCCCGGCCGGTTACACAGCCGCCATCTATGCGGCCCGCGCTCAGCTCACACCGCTGGTGTTCGAAGGCACCCAATTCGGCGGCGCGCTCATGACCACCACCGAGGTGGAGAACTACCCCGGCTTCCGCGAGGGCATCACCGGACCCGAATTGATGGACGAGATGCGCGAGCAGGCGCTGCGCTTCGGTGCGGATCTGCGGATGGACGACGTCGACGCGGTCTCGCTGGACGGGCCGGTGAAGTCCGTCACCGTCGGGGAC
>JAVXWV010000014.1:0-3224 GCA_032230775.1 Mycobacterium sp.
CGTGAAACATGCCGTGGACCCACACGATCCCGATCATCATGTATCTCTACCACAGCGAGCTTCAGCGAGTCCGCAAAGGTCACAATCGAGCAGCGCGCTACATCCTGCGGCCGCGCCATTGCCGAGGCGACGTGCCGTGGGTGCGGCGGAACAGCCTGCTGAAGTATCCCGGATCCGAAATGCCAACCCGATGAGCGATCTCACCGCCGAGGGCGCCCACTGGTGTCGAACCGGGAGCGGGTGGCCGCGACGTAGTCCTCCACGGTGATGGGCTTGACTCCGCCGATCACCTCGACGAGGTTGTTTTCCCCGGCGAAGATGCCGTCGCGGTAGTCCTGCGCCACGCTGCTGATGTGCTGCACGAAATGCGCCGAGGCGCCGCCTGCGGTCAGGTCGGCAGCGAAAGTGGGAATATCGATCGGCTCGTAGCGCACCGGGATACCCAGGGTTGCTTGGACTTTCGCTGCGATTTCATGCCAGTCGAGTTCTTCGGCGCCGAACAGCGGGTAGACCTGGCGGTCATGCGGATCGGGGTTCTGCAGGATGGCCGCGATGACATGGGCTTGATCGGCGGCGTCGACGGGGGCAAAGCGGCCATCGGCGAAGGGCAGCCGGTAGATCCCTTCGTCGTTGTCGCGGATCCAGAACATGTTCAGGAAGAACGTGAAGAAGGTGGGCCGTAGGTGGGTGGTGACGAGCGCGCTGCGGTCCAACAGCCGCTCCGCGAGCCAATGGTGGCGCGCGGCGTTGCTCGTGGCTTCCCGGCGCGCCGAGATCTGCGACATATTGACCACCGCGTGCACGCCGGCCTCGCTGGCTGCCTGCACGAAGTTCGCGGTGGCCTCCACCAAACCGGGCGCGACGGGGTAGTTGAAGTACGCCGCAGACACTCCTGACGTCGCCGCGCTGAGCGAGGGAAAGTCCAGCAGGTCGCCCTGCACTACTTCGGCGCCCAGTTCACGTAACCCTGCCGCGCGGTCATCGTAGGTGTGCACCAACGCGCGCACGCGGAGACCGCGTTCGCGCAGCAATCTGACGGTGTGTGCGCCGGTGTTGCCAGTGGCGCCGGTGATAAGGAACAAGTCCTTGTTGTCGGTCATGGTGGTCGCCCTTCTCACTTCGGGAGTGCTGAGTTGATGCCCCGCACAACAGAGGTACACCGATCGGTATTCCAACTAGACGTCTTATTTCTAGGCAATTCTGGAATAATCGCACCGATCGGTGTACTTATCATCGTTATGAACGCTTCGGATGCAGCTATGGCGTCACCCGGTCGCGGGGCCGAGATGCGGATCCTGGACGCCGCAGAGAATCTGTTTTATCGCGAGGGAATCCACGCGACCGGCATTGACCGCATCGCGAAGGAAGCACAGGTTTCGAAGCGCACGCTATACCGGCACTTTCCAAGTAAGAACGACCTGGTGGAGCGGTATCTGCGTCGGATCAACGACACCGGCGGGATCCGTTACGAGCAGGCCCTCGACGCCCCAGTCGCGACCGCACGCAACCGGCTATTGGCGATCTTCGACGGCGCGCCCGTCGACCGCTTCCGCGGTTGCCCGTTTCACAACGCGGCCGTCGAGGCTGCAGACGAGATGCCCGGCGTTCACGACATCGTTCGTGAACACAAGCTGCAGTTCATCGCGCGCCTGACCGCCGCGGCGGCGGAAGCGGGCGCCACAGATCCCTACCAGTTGGGCCATCAACTGGCCGTGCTCTTCGAGGGTGCGCTGGCGCTGGCCACCTCGCTCAACGACACCGCGGCCATGATCCACGCGCGATCAGCGGCCGAAATCCTCATCGACGCGGCCTGATCACCCCGCGAGCGTGCGCGTTTGTACGGAATTTGGCGGCGTGTCGTGTGACAAACACGCTCCCCCTTTCACGCGGGGAGGTGCCCCCAGCTCGCGGAAGTGTGGTTGGCCTACATCGGGTTTTGGCGCAGGTAGCCGTAGACCGCGCCGAAGTTCTGGTTGACCTCGTCGGGGATGGGCACGGGCCCGCCGAGAGCCCTTGCACCCCAGACGATCTGGGCTGTGCGCTCGACGAGTGCGGTGATATGCAGCACCTTGTCGGGCCGGGGCCCCACCGCCACCAGGCCGTGATTGGCGATCAATGCGGCGCCCCTGCCCTCCAACGCCTTTACCGCGTTGGTGCCGACATCGGGTGAGCCAGACGCCGCGTACTCGGCGCAGCGAATCTCCCCGCCGCAGTAGACCGCGAACTCGTCGACGGAGGCCGGAATGGGCTGGTGTGCGACGGCGAACATGGTCGCCCACACCGGATGGCTGTGGATGACGCTGCCGATGTCGTCGAACGCCTGATAGCACGACAGGTGAAGCTGCATCTCGCTCGACGGCGAACGACCGTCCTTGGCCTGCAGCACGGCACCGTCCGGGTCGACCAGCACGAGATCGTCGAGTGCCATATCGGCGTAGTCGACCGATGACGGCGTGATGACGAGGTTGCCGTCCTCCCGGCGGGCAGAGATGTTGCCTGCGGTTCCCTCGACCAGTCCGCGCCGCAAGATGTCCTTGGCCGCGGCCAAGACCGCCGTCTCCGGATTCTCAACGAATCTCATGTGAGCACCTCCGGGTTGACGATGTGCGTCGGCGTGCGTCCGGACAGGAGCGCCTCGAGGCCGTCGGCGACGACCTGCGCCTGCCGGGCCTCAGTGTTCCACGTGGCCCCGCCGATGTGCGGCGTGAGGACGACATTGGCCATGCCCACGAGCGGGTGATCGGTCGGGAGCCATTCGCCGACGAAGTGGTCCAGGCCTGCGGCGGCCACCCTGCCGCTGCGCAGGGCGTCGACCAGGGCGTCGGTGTCGTGCAGCTGCGCCCGTGCTGTGTTGAGGAAGACCACGCCGTCGCGCATGCCTGCGAACTGCGGCGCCCCGATCATGCCGACGGTCTCCTCGGTGACCGGCGCGTGCAGCGAGACGATGTCGGCCTCGGCGAGCAGCTCGTCGAGGCCGTGGGTGGCCTCGTCGTTGTACGGGTCGTAGGCGATTACCTCGACGCCCAGCCCCTGCAGGCGCCATCGCAGCGCCTTGGCGACGGCGCCGAGACCGACCAGCCCCGCCGTTCGCCCCGCCACTTCCCACGCCCTGAACCGCTGGTAGGGGATCGTGCCGTCGCGAAACGCCTGGCCCGCCCTGACATCCGCGTCGGCGGTCAACAGATGGCGGGTGGCCCCGAAAAGAAGGGCGAGTGTCATCTCCG
>JAVXWV010000126.1:0-6588 GCA_032230775.1 Mycobacterium sp.
CGCCGCCAACGGCGATCGTCACGTTGGCAGCACTCTTGGCCCGCTCGATCGCCTTGACGTTCTTTGCGAATGCCCGCTCGTCGATCAGCGCGCCGCCGTAGTTGGTCAGGTCGGTGACATCCCCGTAACGCAACGCCTCGGTCGCGGACAGGAAGTCGTCGCCCATCTTCTGCCACACCGAACGCGGGACGAATGCGCGCGACGCCGCAGAGCACTTCTGGCCCTGGTAGTCGAACGCACCGCGAATCAGAGCCGTACGCAGCACATCCGGACGCGCCGAGGCGTGTGCGACGACGAAGTCCTTGCCGCCGGTCTCACCGACCAGCCGCGGATACGTGTGATAACGGTCGATGTTGTTACCCACCTCGCGCCACAGATGCTGGAACGTGCCCGTCGACCCGGTGAAGTGGATCCCGGCCAGCCGCGGATCCGCAAGGGCCACATCGGAAACCGCGATGCCGTCGCCGGCGAGCAGGTTGATCACCCCGGGCGGCAGACCCGCGGCCTCCAACAGCTGCATGGTCAGGTACGCGGCAAACGTCTGCGTCGGCGACGGCTTCCACACCACCGTGTTGCCCATCAGCGCGGGCGCCGTCGGCAGGTTGGCGGCTATCGCGGTGAAGTTGAAGGGCGTGATCGCGTAGACGAAGCCCTCAAGCGGCCGGTAGTCGGTGCGGTTCCACACGCCGCGGGCGCTGATCGGCTGCTGCGCCAGGATCTGCCGTGCGAACGCGACATTGAACCGCCAGAAGTCGACGAGCTCACACGGTGAGTCGATCTCGGCTTGATAGGCGGTCTTGGACTGCCCAAGCATGGTGGCCGCGGCGATCTTCTCCCGCCACGGTCCGGCCATCAGGTCCGCGGCACGCAGGAACACGGCGGCCCGCTCGTCAAACGGGGTGGCCTCCCAGCCGGCCTTGGCTGCGATCGCCGCCTCGATCGCGGCGGATGCGTCGGCGTGCTCGGCGTTGGTGAAGGTGCCAAGCCGCCCGGAGG
The DNA here is from genome assembly GCA_032230775.1 of Mycobacterium sp. GTDB lineage: Bacteria > Actinomycetota > Actinomycetes > Mycobacteriales > Mycobacteriaceae > Mycobacterium. The sequence continues at coordinate 997 of JAVXWV010000126.1, forward strand.
GGTCAGCGCGCCGGTGCGGCTGCACCACGTCGACGCGTTCACCACCGCCCATGCGGTGGACGCCGCCGATGACATGCGGCAAGTCGAGCGGATCGCCAGAAAGGGAAGCGAGCGCTTCCTTCAGCCGGGTGCGTTCACCCGAACCAGGTGCGTAGTCATGGATCGGCTCGTTGATCGGTAAGGGCACGTCGGTGATGGCGTCCATGCAGCAAGAATGCCCGCCATACGACACTTAACCGATGGCCGATCCGACAACGCACCCTGGCATCTATAGTCGAATCGGACAAAGGAGTGCGCCCATGGCGGTGCAGACATCTGGGTTGGGTCTCGGCCAGCTTCTGCTTGCCCTCGATCGAACGATGGTGACGCTGGTCGAAGCGCCTCGCGGCCTGGACATGCCGGTGGGCTCGGTCGCGCTCGTCGATGCCGACGACATGCGGCTCGGCCTCGCCGTCGGTGCCGGTTCGGCGGACCTGTTCTTCCTGCTCGGAGTGTCCGACGCCGAGGCCGTCCGCTGGATCGGACAGCAGACCGAGCGCGTCCCCGCCGCGATCTTCGTCAAGGAACCATCGCCGGCCGCGGTCAAGCGGGCGGTCGCACTCGGCATCGCGATCGTGGCCGTCGAACCGCGGGCTCGGTGGGAGTTGCTCTACAAACTGGTCAACCACGCTTTCGAGCACCACGGCGACCGCGGCGACCCGCAGTACGACTCGGGCACCGACTTGTTCGGTCTCGCGCAATCCATCGCCGACCGCACCCGCGGCATGGTCAGCATCGAGGACGAGTCGTCCCACGTGCTGGCGTACTCGGCGTCCAGCGACGAGGCCGACGAACTGCGCCGGCTGACGATTCTGGGGCGCGCAGGCCCGCCCGAACACCTCGAGTGGATCGGCCAGTGGGGCATTTTCGATGCGTTGCGCTCCAGCGCCGACGTCGTTCGCGTTGCCGAGCGACCGGAGTTGGGGCTGCGGCCGCGCCTCGCGGCAGGCATTCATCTGCCGCCGACGGATGCGCGCCGCCGACCAGGGTTCGCCGGAACGATATGGCTGCAGCAGGGATCGGCGCCGCTGGCCGACGACGTCGAGGAGATCCTGCGCGGCGGCGCAGTGCTGGCGGCGCGCATCATGTCGCGGCTGGCGGCCGCGCCGTCAACGCACACGGTTCGAGTGCAGGAGCTGCTCGGTCTGGCTGGTGATAATCCGGATGTCGGCGCGATTGCGCGCGAGCTGGGAATCGTCGTCGACGGGCGCGCCGCGCTGATCGGGTTCGTCGGCGTCGAGTCCTCGGTGCCGGCCGACGTGATTGCATTGAGCGCCAGCGCATTTCGAACCGACGCTGAGATCGCGTCGACGGGTGAGCGGGTATACGTGTTACTGCCCAAGACCGGTGGCTCGTCGTCGGTGACGTCGTGGGTGCGCGGTGTGGTCGCGGCGTTGCGACGCGAACTGGGCCTGACGCTGCGGGCGGTGATCGCGAGCCCGCTGGCCGGGCTGGCAGGCGCCGCAGCGGCCCGCGCCGAAGTGGACCGGGTGTTCGACAGCGCCGAGCGTCACCCAGGCGCCATCGGCCAGGTCAGCTCCCTCGACGAGGCCCGCACCACCGTGCTGCTCGACGAGATCGTCTCGCAGGTTGCGGGGCAGCCCCGGCTGGTCGACCCGCGGGTGCGCCAGCTGCGCGAGCAGGACCCGATGCTCGCCGACACACTCCAGACATATCTCGACGGGTTCGGTGACATCGCCGCGGTGGCGCAGCGACTGCACGTGCATCCGAACACCGTGCGCTATCGCGTCCGCCGGATCGAGAAGCTGCTGTCGACGTCGCTCGACGACCCCGACGACCGGCTGGTACTCGCCCTCGGCCTGCGGGCGACCGAGCCGTAGCGAGTGTCAACCGGTCGATGGACACCGAATTCAACCGTCAGGGGGTCGCGCTGCCGCACCGGACGGCGCACGATCAACACATGACCACTGCCGCACCATCGCGTGAGACCGTGAACCCGTACCTGAACGGCAACTTTGCTCCCGTACGCGAGGAGATCACGGCGATCGATCTCGACGTCACCGGATCGCTACCCACCTACCTCGACGGTCGCTACCTGCGAATCGGGCCCAACCCCATCGGCGACCCCGACCCCGCCCGGTATCACTGGTTCTTCGGAGCAGGCATGGCTCACGGCTTGCGACTTGGGGACGGAAAGGCGCATTGGTATCGCAACCGGTGGGTGCGGTCGGCAGACGTCTCGCGGGAGCTAGGCGAGACCTGGCCCGGTGGACCGACCAACGGTGGCTTCGACTTCGCTGCCAACACCAACATCATCGGACAGGGCGGCAAGACACTGGCCATCGTCGAGGCGGGCGCGCGTCCGTACGAACTCACCGACGAACTGGAAACCGTTGGACCGTCCGACTTCTGCGGCACGCTGTTCGGCGGGTACACAGCCCATCCCAAGCGTGACCCGGCGACCGGTGAACTGCATGCCGTGTCGTACAACCCGTTTCGCGGAAACATCGTGCAGTACACCGTGACCGGAGTAGACGGAAAGGTCCGCCGCACGGTCAACATCCGCCTGCGGGCGCAGACGATGATGCACGACTTTTCGCTGACCGAGAAGTACGTCGTGCTCTACGACCTGCCGGTGGCACTGGATTTCGGCACGCGGTTGCGCAGCAGGCCTGCCAAGGCGGCGGCGGCACAGTTGACGCGGTTCGCCGAGCGGCACGCCGTTCCGGATTTCTTCCTGCGCGCCGCGATGCGCGGATCGGACCGCGGCGGAGCGTCACTGAGCGGCATGCCCTACCGCTGGGCGCCGGAGCGCCAGGCGCGGGTCGGCGTGCTGCCGCGCGAGGGCACCGCATCCGATATCCGCTGGTTCGACGTGAATGCGTGCTACGTGTTCCACCCGCTCAACGCCTATGACGAGGCCGATCGCATCGTGCTGGACGTGATCAGGCACCCATCGGTGTTCACCGCAGGCCATGCCATCGTGCCAGGCAACCCGACGCTGGATCGGTGGACGGTCGACCTGACGGCCCGCAAAGTGACCGAGGAGCGACTCGATGAGACGGGCCAGGAGTTCCCGCGTGTCGACGAGCGTCTTGTCGGCCGGCCCCATCGGTACGGCTACGCCGTCGGCTTCTCGCCCGACACGGTGGGCATCTCAGCGGCCGACGCCATCCTCAAGCACGACGTCGCCACGCGACGCACCCAGTCGGTCGCGTTCGGGCATGGCCGCGAACCCGGCGAATTCGTCTTCGTGCCATCCAGTTCCGACGCTGCCGAAGACGACGGCGTTGTAATGGGTTTCGTTTACAGCCGGTCGACTGACCGCAGTGACCTCGTGCTGCTCGACGCGCAGACGATGGAAACCGTCGCGATGGTCCACCTTCCGGTGCGTGTGCCGCATGGCTTTCACGGCAATTGGGTGCCGACCGAGGGTTAGCATCGCCGAATGAGCGCAGGCGGGCGGCAGGCCGACGACTGGCACTGGCTCTGGGAGACGTACGTCGTGGGTCTGTGCGCCGCAGCCTGTGTGGGTGTCGTGATGCTCAATCACCGTTTCCCGGGAAATGTGTCAGTGGCCGTCGCGGCGTTGATCGGCATGGCTTCATGCGTCCTGGTTTTCGGGCGCGGCATCATTCGTGCCGGCGAACCGAGTTGGCGCGCCGCAGTGTTCCTTGTCGCAGTAATCGGGCTATGGGTCCTCGCCCTGTCGGCGTCCTCGGTGGCCGTCGCGGCAATCCCGGCGATCTATCCCCTGGTCTTCGCGACCTTGCCGCTCGCAGCCGCGCTCGTGGTCACGGCGGTAGTCAATATCACGCCATTGGTTTTCGCTATGCTCTTCCCCGGTCCCAGCTGGCCCAATCTGCCTCTGGCGGTGGCTGTTACGCTCATCGGTGTGATCGCGGCGCCTGTCATCGGCACCGTGATCATGACGTCGATACGGCAGCGTGAGAGGCTGGCCGCGCTCGTCGCTGAGCTCGCAGCCACCCGCGCCGAGAGCGCTCGCCTGTCGCGCGAGGCCGGCGCCGCGGCGGAGCGGGAACGGCTCGCGCGGGAGATCCACGACACGCTTGCACAGGGATTCACCAGCATCGTCGCGCTGGCGCAGGCCGTCGAGCCTGAACTGGACAGCGACACCGCGGCGGCCAAGCGGCACGTCGAGCTGATCCGCAGTACCGCACGGGAAAACCTCGCCGAGGCGCGGGCGATGGTGGCCGAACTGACGCCGGCAGCACTCGATGAGGGCTCACTGCCCGCTGTGATCGGACGGCAATGCGAAAGGTTGTCGGCGGAAACCGGTGTCGCCGTGACCATGCGCAGCGACGACGAACTGCCGCTCCTGGGCATGGCCACCGATGTGGTGCTGCTGCGCGCAACACAGGAGGCGTTCGCCAACATTCGCAGGCACGCGCAGGCCAGCAGGGTGGCGGTTGAACTGTCGAGGGCCGACGGCTGTGTCCGACTGTCCGTGGCGGACAATGGCATTGGCCTTGGTGATGAGCACACCGAAGGATTCGGGCTGCGCGGCATGCGTACCCGAGCCGCGCAGGTGGGCGGCATCATGTCGGTGACGCCCACGCCCGGCGGTGGGACTACGGTGAACGTCGAGGTCCCGGCGTGACGACAACGGTGCTGTTGGTCGACGACCACCCCGTCGTCCGCGAGGGCTTGCGCGGGATGATCGACGCAGAACATGACCTCACGGTTGTCGGGGAGGCTGGTTCGGGCGCCGAGGCGATTGCATTGGCCGAATCCCTCTGCCCCGACGTCATTCTCATGGATCTGCGGATGCCAGATGTCGACGGCGTGACGGCGACAGAGCGGATTCTTGCGAAGCTGCCGAACACGCGGATCGTCGTCGTCACCACATATGAGTCCGACACCGACATCCTGCGCGCGGTGGAAGCGGGCGCGGCAGGGTATCTGCTGAAAGACGCCTCCCGCGCCGTGTTGGCCACTGCGGTACGCGATGCCGCACTCGGCAAGACGGTGCTGGCGCCGACGGTCGCCGACCGCCTGGTTCACTTTGTCCGCCAACCCACCTCGATCACACTGTCGACACGCGAAGTCGAAGTGCTCGCCGAGGTCGCCAAGGGCAACACCAACGCCGACATCGGCCGCCTGCTGCACATCAGCGAGGCGACGGTGAAAACCCATCTGCTGCGGGCGTTCAACAAGCTCGGCGTCTCGGACCGCACCGCGGCGGTGACGACCGCGATGTCATTCGGTCTGCTCAGCTAGAGCGTCAGCGCGCCCGCGACCAGTTCGTCGAACGGCTTGACCGCCTCGTCGCCCTCGATGTCGATGCCACGAAGCGATCCCCGATCGGCCAGAGCGGATGGCCGCGCGGCTCAAACACGCACCGCCAGCGTCGACCTCGACGCCGGCAGAGCGGGGTGCCCACGGTGAGATCGATCCCTGCGTGACTGGACCCTGCTGCCACGCAGTGTTCGGCGCGGCGTTGTCGTCACCAATTCCAGACGCCCGGGTCGGACGGCGGGTACCCAGCGCAGACGTCGGTGCTATGGGCCGCGACGCCCTTGTTGTTGAAGAACAGCTTCGCCCAGTTGCCCCAGTGAGTCGCCATCTGCT
>JAVXWV010000157.1:0-3385 GCA_032230775.1 Mycobacterium sp.
CATGGGCCGGTGATCCACCCGCAGCACTGGCCAGAGGACCTCGACTACCGCGGCAAGCGCGTGGTGGTGATCGGCAGCGGTGCCACCGCGGTGACGCTGGTGCCCTCGCTGGCCGAATCGGCCGCGCACGTGACGATGCTGCAGCGCTCGCCGACCTATGTCGCATCGCGACCTGCCAGCGACGCCATCGCCGATCGGCTACGGGCTTGGCTACCGCAGAAGCTCGCCTACGCGATCGTGCGGTGGAAGAACGCATTACAGGCGATCGCGATGTTCAGCCTGAGCCGCCGCCGCCCCGAGATGATGAAGTCGATGCTGCGCAAGGCCGCGGTCAGGCAGCTGCCAGACGGCTACGCCGTCGACACCCACTTCGCTCCGTCGTACAACCCGTGGGATCAGCGGATGTGCCTGATTCCCGACGGCGATCTGTTCACCGCCATCCGCGACGGCCGTGCATCGGTCGTCACCGACCGCATCGACACCTTCACCGAATCCGGCATCCGGCTCCAGTCGGGCGCCCAGCTGGAGGCCGACATCGTCGTCAGCGCCACCGGACTGAACCTGCTCGCCATCGGCGCGATGCAGCTCGAGGTCGACGGACGCGCTGTGGACCTGTCAAAGACGGTGTCCTACAAGGGCATGATGCTCTCGGGCGTGCCGAACTTCGCGATGACGATCGGCTATACGAACGCATCGTGGACGCTGAAGGCCGACCTGGTAGCCGAGTACGTGTGCCGCGTGCTGAAGCACATGGACGCCAACGGCCATGCCGCCGTGACGCCCGACGCGGCCGGTATCACCGCGGCCAACCCGTTCCTTGACCTGACGTCCGGATACGTCACGCGCAGCCTCGCCGAGCTGCCCAGGCAGGGCGACCACGCACCGTGGCGCCTGCATCAGAACTACATCAAGGACGTCCGCCTGCTGCGCCGTGGCCCGATCGACGATGGTGTGGTGTTCACGCCGGCCTTATCCGTCACGGAAGATCGGGCGAGGAGCATCGCGTAATGCGGGTCGATTGGGACGAAAGCCGTTGTGCCCTATCCGGTTTGTGCACCGGATTGGCACCCGATGTGTTCAGCCTGGACGACGATGCCCGACTGGTCATCAGTGTCGAGCTCGACGACGAGCAGCGGCAGGCGCTTCAGGATGCCGCCGACTCATGCCCGACGCAGGCGATCACCGTCGTCGGCTAGTCGACACGCGGAGCAAGCAGCGCGATCGACGCGTCCACGGCCTCGTCGGTGACATCGCTCATCCGGCCGCCCTCCTCGACGGTGATCGCGGTGAGTTCCTGCAAGCCACCAAGCAGCATGATGATGCGTTGCCGGGAGAATGGACCGACGCCCGCGGCGCGGAACTCTCCGGTGTCAGCCAACGCCCTAACCATCTCGACGAAGTTCTCCATCGCATCGCGCTGCAGCCCGCGCGCGGCGTGTCCCAATGACGGCACGTCGCGGATCCAGCTCAGCATGAGCGAGGACCGGGATTCTCCTGACGAGATCCACGCCTCGATCGCCTGCCGCACCTGACTTTTCCATGGCGCGTTCGCGTCGACGGCGGACGATATCTGTCTGACCTGCTCGGCGTTCGCTTCAGTGAGAAGCGCGACAAAGCAGGCTTCCCTGCTGTCGAAGTGTTCGTAGAAGGTGCGCCGCGACGTGCGCGCCCGGCGCACGATATCGGCCACCGTCGTACGCGGGTAACCGTCCTCGGCGATGCCCTCCTCAAGGGCATCGAGCAGACGCTGGCGGAAGTTGCTCTTGTCCTCGTCGACGCCGCTCATGTCACAGGCATCGTACTGCGACGTGCGCAAACGGCGCGCAAGCTTCCGTCTCGGCACCAGAGAAGACCACAACCCGGGCGCGAAGGTTCCTCACCCTTTGCGATGAGATCGAAATAGCCAGACTGTTCGCGCCGTCAGCGCAGCGAGCAGCCCGATCATCGCCGTGGCAACTATCAGAGTCGACCAGGCCAAGGCCCGACCGACCGTATCCGGCGACGCGATGGCCCAGTGGCCCACCGTGTTGGCCCCGGACGCCAAGGGAAAGCTGAACGACCACCAAGAAATCGTGAACGGGCGGCGAAAATAATCGGGCAGGATGAACAATTGGACGAGCGCCATCATCGCCAGCACGGCCGCCAGGCCAATGCCGAGCGTAGTGATCCTGTTGTCGTTCAACGCAAACCAGGCGGTGCTTGCGGTCGCAGGAGGCACCATCAAGACCGCCAAGGTGGGAAAGCGCGCGTCGCTGAGAGGCTGCTCCGTCATCAAGCGACCGACGATCACCGAGCCGAACGTCATCCAGAAGAACACACCGACCGTGAACACGCCTTGAGCCAGGACATGCCAGCCGTTGGCCTGCAGGGAAATACAAGCGATGAACGGCCCGCCGATGACTGGTAACGAGAATCCCGGATGGATCGCGTGGCGGTCACGTGGAGTGGTAATCCAGTGCGCGACTAGCGCTGCCGTCACGACCGCCCATACCGCAGCTAGGGCCAGGTCCAAGATACGAAAGTCCGGTGTCCGCGGGGCGCCGGCCAAGAGCAGGAGCGGGATGATCGAAATGTAACCCAGGGCGAAGCCCTGCTCTCGGTGGCGCAAGTCGGTGAGGAATTTTCGCGGATCCGCGCCACCGGTCACCACGTACATGACGGTGATGGTGAGCCATGCCCCCAGGCACAGCACCGCCAAACACACCGACGGCCAGACAGGTGCGCCGAGCCGCACAGCTGTACGCCAGGCGCCGCCGAGACCGCCCAAGCCGAGTGCGATCGGATACAAACGCAACCATTGGTCGCGCCCAGCGGTCCACTGCGTCGGCGCCTGACCTACCGTCGCTGGAGGATGCGTCGTTGCCCGGGTGCGGGTATAGGTTGGCACGGTCCTGCCCTCTGATCGGGTGCTCCCTTAACGCCGCCACCCGAAACTCAGCCCGGACGCGGCTACACCCACCAAGAGCGCTGAACACGCGGCGCGGATTCCTCACCACGCACCCCCAGTCCCGCCCTGCGAATCCTGGTATTGACGGGGCCAGTGTTGAGCACCAGAACGGCGTCGCTGGCCCAGGGCAGGAATCGAACCGGCAACCTTCCGCTTTTCAGGCGGAGTTGCGGCTAACGCGAACGTGTTTCAACTGTTCACGGCAGGCTAAAGTCGGCCAGCCGGAGGCTCTGGAGCACCTGGTCCAGAGGTTGGCCCCATTTTGGCCCCATCGCGCGGGTGCCCGCTGCTAGAGCGGGTCACTAGTAACACCGAGAATGGTCACGGTCGCGCACCGTGTCGGCAGACCCGCACGATCGAGAACTATGGAGGAAACACAGACGTGTTCGGCCTTTGCCCTTTCGACCCAACAAACCGGCCGTCGTACCGATGCGGCTG
>JAVXWV010000179.1:0-5572 GCA_032230775.1 Mycobacterium sp.
GCCAGTTGTTCAATCGCCAGCGCGGATTCGGGTACTCCAGCGCAGACGCAGACGGGCCAGACGCCGGCGGCACGGTTCACACGGTGCGCGACACCCTCCACCCGACAACCTTCGCGCGCGCCCGGTCCAGCCACCAGTGGCCAAGTAGCCAGAGAATGGCAAGATCCGGCCATCACTACCGCTTGCGACCGGCGTCCGCTGCGTCAGTGTGCGGCGGCGTAGCCCTGTCGGTATTTCTGTGGCGTCACCCCGACCGTCCGGAGGAAGTGATACCGGAGCGACGCGTAGGAGCCGAACCCGGACTGCTCGGCGACGCGATCGACGGTCAGCCCCGTGGACTCCAGCAGCCGACGCGCTCGGTCGACGCGCATCCCGGCGAGCAATCCCAACGGGGTGGTGCCGAAATGCTCGCGGAACTGGCGGTTGAGGGTTCGCACGCTGACCGACGCGTGGTTTGCGATGGCCTGCAGGTCGAGCTCGTCGAGCGCGTTCTCCTCCATCCAGGCGATCGTCGGTTGCAGCGGGTGGTCGGCGTCGGCGGGCCCGGCATGCTCGATGTACTGCGCCTGGCCGCCATCGCGCCACACTGGTATGACGACCCGCCGCGCGGTGCGCCCTGCCAGGTCGGGGCCTGCGTGTTGGCGGATCAGATGTAGACACAAGTCCAATCCCGATGCCACTCCTGCCGACGTCAGAACGGAACCCTCGTCGACGAACAGCACTGTGGGGTCGACGTCGATGGCGGGATACCGGCGCGCCAACTCACCGGCGAACTGCCAGTGGGTGGTGGCGCGCCTGCCATCGAGCAGGCCGGCAGCGGCCAGCGTGAAGGCCCCGACGCACATCGACGCGACCCGTGCACCGTTGTCGGCGGCGGCTCGCAGCGCAGAAATTGCTTGCGGGTCAGGCTCTTCCAGGAATTGGTGGGTTCCCGGCACCACGACGACGTCCGCTTCCACGAGGGCGTCCATCCCGTAAGACGTGCGAATCTCGACCAGCCCCCAGTCCGCTGTCGTGCTGATCGACCGGCGTTGCCCGCACACCCGAACCTCATATCCCGGCAGGGCGCCGTCCTGGCAGGCGGCCCCAGGCTTTGTGGCCGCCTGATTGGCCATGCCGAAGACCAGGCCAGGAATCATCAGTTCGAAACCCATGACGTGGTCCAGCGCCAGCACACAAATGATCATCGTGGCCATATCTTAACGAAGTTGGGCCATCTGGCCACTGGTATCCCTTGGCCCCTTTGCGGCAGTGTTGCGGTATGGATCTCCCAGACTCCGACATTGCCTGCGCCGCAAAACAGTTCGTATTCGACGTCTCGCCGGCTTTCGTCGCCAATCACAGTGTGCGCAGTTACCTGTTCGCGCGCGAACTCGCCGCAGTCAAGGGACTACATCGCGACGTCGACTATGACGATGAACTGGTGTTCCTCAGCTGCGTGCTGCACGACCTCGGGGTAACCGAATACGCCAACGGCGATCAACGGTTCGAAGTAGACGGTGCCGACGCCGCAGCACGCTTCTTGCGTAACCAAGGGATGCCCGAAGAGCGGGTCATCACGGTGTGGCAGGCGATTGCGCTACACACCAGCGTCGGCTTGGCGCACAGGTTCGGTTCGGTACAAGCCGTCGCCCACCTGGGGATCGGGACAGACATCGTCGGCACTGATCGAGAACTGCTCCCGCCGGGGTTCGCCGATCGGGTGCATGCGTCGTGGCCACGTCATGACCTCGGCTATGCGCTCGCCGAAGTCATTGCACGCCACGTCGAGGCCAACCCGGCAAAGGGGCATCCGATGACCTTCCCCGGCCACCTACATCAGCTGATGTACCCCGCGACGCCGACGGTGACATGGTTCGACGTCGTACGCGCCGCCGGGTGGAACGATCAACCGAGCGCAGATGGCTTTGCCGAGGCGCCCACGAACGCGGGATCCCCGACTAGGGATTAAGCCAGCATCGGGTCGATCGCCGAGCGCGGAACCAACACCTGCGTGGCGCCTGCTGCCTCGGGCAGCAGCACTCCCTGGCTGAAGAAGAAGATCACCCCGTCATTCGTGATGGCGAATTCCTGGTAATTCTTGGGGTCATAGCCGGCGGTCGGCGCGATCGCCACCGGCTGGCCCGTCTGCTTCTGCAGTTCAGCCTGCACGATGGGGAAGACGACCTTCAGCGGATCGTCGACCCGCCACAACGGGCTCTTCTTGTCGTCCCCCGCTGGGTCCCACACGATGGGCTTGCGATACGTCTGGTCCCAGTTGAACGCCTTGTACAACGTTTGAGGATGCGCGCCGCCGACGTTCTGATACGTCTTGAGCACCACGGCCTCCGTGCCACGCGGCGGTATCGCTGACCCGTAATTCGTCGAGGTGATGTTCAGCTCGTAGGGCATGTCGCGGGGAGCGGGCGATTTGGCCACATTGAGGAATCCGTCGCGCGCCTGCGTGATGTAGTCGGCAACCGACTTCTGGTCCGCGTAGCCGGTCGGGAAGCTGATATCGACGTTGTAGGCGGGGTCTGACATCTGGATCACGCACGCTTGGCCGGTATTGCCGCCCTTGAGGTCGGCGCAGTAGTCCTTGGGCGGCGCAGCCGCGGCGACACCGGAACTGCCGAAGATACCCAGAGCCGCGACGAGCGCGGCCAGCTTACGAATGCGCATATCTGATTTCCTCCGTGGCAAACTGCGGCACCTGCGCCGCGCACGAGAGAATACCTGCACCCGGTGGGACCGTCTTACAGCTAGCGACGGCCGAGCTTCTCCCGGATCCGTTCGCTGAAGAAGTCAAGGGTGGACACCGGCCGGAACGCGCGGGCGGCGTCGGTGAGCGCGTCGCGCGATTGAGTGCTCAGCTCGATGTCGGCGGCGGCGACGTTGAACTCGAGCTGCTCGACGCTGGACGCTCCGGGAATCGCAACCACGTTCGGCAGGCTGACCAGCCACGCCAGAGCGACCTGGGCGGGCTTGGCGCCGACTTCGGCCGCAACGTCGCGCAGCGTCTGCAGCAGCGGCTCGATGCGGCGCAGATTCTCGGTGCCGAACAGCGGGTTCGTCGCCCGAACGCCGCCGGGCCGGTTGTCCGGGCCGTACTTGCCGCCCAGCAGTCCCTGCGCAAGTGGGCTATAGGCGATCACGATGCGGTTCTGGCGCTCGGCGAACGGCACCAGGTCTTCGAGCGCCGCGGGACGGGCGAGGGAGAACTGCACCTGGTTACTGATGACCGGCCGCCCGAGCGCAGCGTCGGCCTTCTGCCATCGCGCGAGCGAGTAGTTCGAAACGCCGGCGGCCCCGATGGCGCCGCTCTCGAGCAGGCTGCGCATTCCCGGCATGATCACCGAATCCGGCACCACGGGGTTGGGCTGGTGGATCTGGTAGAGAGGAATGCGGTCCACCTGCAACCGCCGCGCACTGGCGCGCTCGCGCTGTTTGACCACCGGTGGGAACGGCGCGATCGGAAAGATCTTGCTGGCCAAGGCAACCGAGGAGCGCTGGTCGCCGAGTGCCTCGCCGAGGATTCGCTCACTCTTGCCAAGCCCGTAGACCTCGGCCGTATCGAACAGCGTCACTCCCAAGGCCAACGCGTGTTGCACGATGTCACGGGCGGCACCCGAGGCGTAGCTGTCCCCGTAGCCCCACTCGGCCGAGCCGAACTGCCACGTGCCCAAACCGATCCGACTGACTTTTCCGACTCCGTCGACGTCGACATACTTCATGCCCCCACCGTACTGACATCGAGCGGGATCCAAATTCGAGTAGTGGACTACTCGTGCCCGCAGGCTCATCGCAGGAGATGCTTTCTTTGCACAGAGTGAGAGTGGGCGGCGAGCGGCGAACGCGGGGTACGCCACTCGCTGGCCCATTCTCACGATCTATTTCGAGGCCGGGGCCGCAAGTTTGAGCACCCTGCGGTGGCCGCCGTCGATGACGTAGACGTTGCCCGCGGTATCCACCGTCACACGGATGGGCTTTTCGATCCCGTCGAACGGCACCACCGTCGGTGCGTCCGAGCCGGCGGCCACCTTCAGCACCCGATTTCGGTCTGCATCAACCGCGTACACACTTCCCGCTCTGTCCACGGCAACATCGATGATGCCGTGAACATTGGTGAACGGCAGCACGGTTGGCGTGTCGGAACCGGCGGCCAACTTCAGCACCCGGTTGTGGTCGTAGTCGCCCACGTACACGTCGCCTGCGGTGTCTACTGCGATGCCGCCGCTGCCGTCGATTCCGTTGAACGGCAGTACCGTCGGCGTGTCCGACCCAACTGCCTGCGACACGACGTGGACAGCGAGGCAGCACCCTCCGTTGGAATCGACGCCACCGCCGTTGGTGCCGTATACATTTCCGGCGGCATCCACTGCCTGAACAACGCCGTGCATTCCCAGGGAGACCAACGGCAGCACGGTCTGGGGGTCCGGCCCGACCGCCAGCTTCACCAGCTTCCCGTGTCCGCCATCCTGGACCCACACGGCTCCAGCGGGGTCCGTCATGAGACTGGCGTGAGCGAACTGCGGCAGTTGGGTTTGGGTGTCCGAGCCGGCCGCCAACTTGATCACTCGCGTGCTCGCGTCGGGAAACCCGTTGTCGACCTTGACTTGACGCAGGTCGGTGACATACACGTTGCCAGCGGTGTCGACCGCCACATCCTGTGGGTTCTCGAGACCGGTCAACGGCAGCACGGATTGTCGGGATGCCGCCGTCGTCGGTGACGTTGCCTCCGCGGACCGCGATGTGCCGCTGCATCCGCTGACGCCGACGGCGGCAACGGTCAGCAGGGCCAGCGCGGCGACGAAGTGGCGCATCAGCTCGCCTCCAACTTCACGACCTGGCCGAAGCCGCTGCCGTCGATGAAGTAGGCACGCGGCGACGAAGATCGCTGCCGCGTGCGACGCCATCGCGACCGTTATGGCCGTCGTTTTCATGTGTCAGTACCTCTTGCTGATTTGTTGATTGCTTCTGGCTGCCGCGGCATGGCCCGGCGGTTGTGAATCGTTGAGCAAAGGGTGTCGCGCGGGCCTTGGCGAATTCTTGACGGGCCGGTGCGACGTCCGCGATGGCATGGTTGCGGCAACTGTGAAGCTGCATCGCTCTTTTCGGGCGCGGTGGCCGGCTGTTCGAGCTATGTTTCGACGGGGATCGCCGCCGGCAACCGGGAGGCAGCATGAACGTCACCGCAGGGTTTGCAGCAGTCGTCGTCGCAGGAGCGGCCGTCGGCTCCGCGGGCCCCGCCTGGGCTGCCGACGATTTCAGCGGTACCTTCGTCCCGAACGGACCCGGTTTGAGCTCCACCTGGGTCGTCACGCGGTGCGGACCCGGCTGCGCCCACATCGCCGACAGCAGCGGCTGGAGCGCGGACGCTCATCCGTACGGCGGTCTCTGGAGATTCGTGGTGGATCTCCCGAACGGGACCAAATGCAATAACGACGGTGTCGGCCCCGGAACGGTCACCTTCGACGTCGACGCACCACGGCAAGAGGGCACCATGATGACGACAAATCCTGCCGCGTGGTGTCAATGGGGATTCGCGCCGGGATACTCGCATCCGGTCTATTTCACGATGACCAGAATCTGA
>JAVXWV010000247.1:0-2903 GCA_032230775.1 Mycobacterium sp.
ACCGGCCACGTGGACTTGTCGGGGAACGTCGGATAGTCGTCAGGTGCCTGAGGCAATTGGGGGTATTGGGTCTTGTTCGCCCGTCTGATTGCCATGGGCCATATCCTGCCCGAACAGCGCCACCCGCTGGTCAGCGACCGTGCGATCGACCCGATACGCCCGTTCGACCAGCGGCAATGTTCGCAGCTGACGTTCCAGATGCCACTGCAGGTGCGCGGCGACCAGCCCACTGGCTTGGCTGCGGTGCGACGGCGGCGACGCCTGCGCGTGCTCCCAGTCGCCGTCGTTGAGTGCGGCCATCAGATCCAGCACGCCTTGCGGCGGGGTCACCGAGCCGGACGGGCGGCAGTGCACGCACACGCTGCCTCCGGCCGCGACGTGGAACGCCCGGTGCGGACCCGGCGCAGCGCAGCGGGCGCATTCGGTCAGCGCAGGCGCCCAGCCCGCGATTCCCATGGCTCGCAACAAGTAAGCATCGAGCACGAGTTCGCGGGGGCGACCACCGTCGGCCACCGCCCGCAGCGCGGCCACGGTGAGCCGGTGTAACGCGGGCACCGGGGCCCGCTCCTCCCCCGCCAGCCGCTCCGCGGTTTCCAGGACCGCGCACGCGCAGGTATAGCGGCCGTAGTCGTTGACGATGTCGGTGGCGAACGCGTCGATGGCCTGTACCTGGGTGACGATGTCGAGGTTTCGGCCCGGATGCAGCTGAACGTCGATGTGCGCGAACGGCTCCAGCCGCGCCCCGAACTTGCTGCGGGTGCGCCGAACCCCCTTGGCCACCGCGCGCACCAGCCCGTGGTCCCGGGTGAGCAGAGTGACGATCCGGTCGGCCTCGCCGAGTTTGTGCTGACGCAGCACGACCGCTCGGTCCCGATACAGCCGCATCGTTACAGTCTCTCATTGCGATCCGACGGCAACCGGTTCGCAGCGCCGTATTCTGCTAAGTGATGGTTGAATCAAAAGGAAGCGGAGCCCACTCCGCCAATTTTCCTACGATCACCAACCAGCTTTATCAGCTCGCCGCCGGCACCGTAACGTCAGAGCAACTGGTACGGCGATCTCTTGATGCCATCGAGGCGAGCCAGTCGACGCTCAACGCGTTCCGTGTGGTGCTGAGGAAACAGGCACTGGCCGATGCGGCCGAGGCAGACCGCAAACGCGCGGCGGGCGAACAACTTCCGTTGCTCGGCATTCCGATCGCGGTCAAGGACGACGTCGACGTCGCGGGCGTGCCTACCCGGTTCGGTGCCGGTGGATATGTGCCGAAGGCCCACCAGGACGCCGAGGTAGTGCGCCGGCTGCGGACCGCGGGCGCGGTCATCGTCGGCAAGACCAACACCTGTGAGTTGGGTCAATGGCCATTCACCAGCGGCCCGGCGTTCGGGCACACCCGCAACCCGTGGTCGCGCGAACACACGCCGGGCGGGTCGTCGGGAGGCAGCGCGGCGGCGGTGGCGGCCGGATTGGTGGCGGCGGCCATCGGCTCGGACGGCGCCGGCAGCGTGCGGATTCCCGCGGCGTGGACGCATCTGGTCGGCATCAAACCGCAGCGCGGACGGATCTCCACCTGGCCGCTGCCCGAGGCGTTCAACGGCGTCACCGTCAACGGGGTGTTGGCCCGCACGGTCACCGATGCCGCGCTGGTGCTCGACGCGGCGTCGGGCAACGTCCCCGGCGACCTGCATCAGCCGCCGCCGGTCCGGGTGTCCGATTTCGTCGCACAGGCTCCCGGCCCGCTGACGATCGCGCTGTCGACGAAGTTCCCTTACACGTTCTTCCGGGCCAAGCTGCACCAGGAGATCCTGGCGGCCATGCAGACCGTCGCGGGTCAGCTCGAGGATCTCGGGCACACGATCGTGGCGGCCGACCCGGACTACAACCTCCGGATGTCGTGGAACTTCCTGTCCCGGTCGACGTCGGGGCTGCTCGATTGGGTGGATCGCCTCGGCCCCAACATCACGCTCGACAAACGCACGGTCGCCAATACCCGCACGGGCTGGATGCTGTCGCAGAACACGCTGCGCAAGGCCCGCGCCCGCGAGGCCCAATCGCAGCGCAGGATCGGATGGATTTTCAATCTCGTTGACGTCGTGCTGGCGCCGACGACCGCGCAACCTCCTCCCAGGGTGAACAGCTTCGACCACCGCGGCGGACTGTCGACCGACCGCGCGATGATCCGCGCGTGCCCCGTGACCTGGCCGTGGAACCTGCTGGGCTGGCCGTCGATCAACGTGCCAGCCGGGTTCACCTACGGCGGGCTGCCGATCGGCGTTCAGCTGATGGGCCCGGCCAACAGCGAGCCGCTGCTGATCTCGTTGGCCGCCGAGTTGGAAGCGCTCAACGGCTGGGCGCTGCGGCAGCCCGACGTCTGGTGGAACGGCGCCGACCACGCGCAAGCCCCGGAGTTGGTGTCCGAGGCAGCAATGGACAATCTCGCCGCTGAGGAGCCGGTTTCCGACGAGGTCGCGTAATGTCCCGAACGTGCAAATCAGCGATACGGCAGGCGCTCGGATGCGTGTGGGCACCCGCGCGCTCCCCGTCCTCGCCCTCGTCGGCGCGGCTTTCGCGGCCATGCCAGCCGCCAACGCCGACAACAAGCGGCTCAACGACGGCGTCGTCGCGAACGTCTACACAGTTCAGCATCAGGCCGGCTGTACCAACAATGTGACGATCAGCCCGCAGTTGCAGCTGGCGGCGGAATGGCACGCCAATGACGTGCTCAA
The DNA here is from genome assembly GCA_032230775.1 of Mycobacterium sp. Classification (GTDB taxonomy): domain Bacteria; phylum Actinomycetota; class Actinomycetes; order Mycobacteriales; family Mycobacteriaceae; genus Mycobacterium. Next base: position 2,724 of record JAVXWV010000247.1, read on the forward strand.
CAACCGCGCGCTCGACGCCGACATTGGCTCCGACGGGACGACGGCGCAGGACCGCGCCAACGCCGCCGGGTTCAAGGGCGTCGTCGCCGAAACCGTGGCGATCAACCCGGCGCTGGCGATCAACGGCATCGACATCATGAACCAGTGGTACTACCGGCCCGACTACATGGCGATCATGTC
>JAVXWV010000324.1:0-8914 GCA_032230775.1 Mycobacterium sp.
CGGTCCACGGTGAACAGGCTGGTCGCCGTGTACACCACCGACGCGATTCCGCCGCCCGTCAACAGCGTGCGCGCCCACCGGTAACCGTGTCGCATGAGAATCAGGAACGTCACCACGACCGCCGACATCACGACCACGAACACCGCGGAGATCGCGTACACGATCATCGGCATATGATTCGCCTCGGTCACGACCATGTCGACGACATATCCGGCGACCATCAGTGGCAGGGCAGCCACCCACAGCCAGAATCCGGTGTCGACGTCCTCAGGCCTGCCGGGCTCGGTTGTCGTCGGCTGCGGCTGTGTTGGATGTCGCCGGCCTTCCGGCTCCGGTGTCACGTCAGCCAACCACCAACGTCGGCTGCCCAATACGTCAGCACGATGTCGGCACCGGCGCGCCGGATACCGGTCAACGTCTCCAGCGCCACCGTCTGCAGATCGATCCAGCCATTGGCGGCGGCCGCGCAGATCATCGCGTACTCGCCGGAGACCTGATACGCCGCAACCGGCACCGGCGAGATGTCCGCGGCGGCACGCACCAGGTCGAGGTATGCCATCGCCGGCTTGACCATGATGATGTCGGCGCCCTCGTCGATGTCCAGCTCGATCTCGTGCACCGCCTCGCGGGCGTTGGCCGCGTCCTGCTGGTACGTGCGCCGGTCGCCGCGCAGGCTCGAAGCCACGGCCTCGCGGAACGGGCCGTAGAACCCCGATGCGAACTTGGCCGCGTAGGCCAGGATCAACGTGTCGGTGTGACCGGCGGCGTCAAGGCCGTCGCGGATCGCCGCGACCTGGCCGTCCATCATCCCGCTCGGGCCCAACACCTGGGCACCCGATTCTGCTTGCGCCACAGCCAATTCCACATAACGGGCATTGGTGGCGTCGTTATCGACCCTGCCCGAGGCGTCCAAGACCCCGCAGTGGCCGTGATCGGTGAACTCGTCGAGGCAGGTGTCGGCCATCAGCACCGTGTCGTCGCCGAGGTCCTTGGCCAGATCGCGCAGCGCGACGTTGAGGATGCCGTCCTCGGCCACACCGGCCGAACCCGTGGCGTCCTTGTCCTCATCGCGCGGCACCCCGAAAAGCATCAGCCCGCCGACGCCCGCGGCCACCGCGTCGGCGGCGGCACGGCGCAGCGAGTCACGGGTGTGCTGCACCACCCCCGGCATCGAAGCTATGGGCCGCGGTTCCGAAATGCCGTCGGCGACGAACATCGGCAGCACCAAATGCCGTGGCTCCAGCGACGTTTGCGCCACGAGTCGACGCATCGCCGGTGTCGATCGCAGCCGGCGCGGGCGGTGACGGGGATAAGCCATGCTAAGCCACTCCTATGAATCGCTCAGGCTAGCGGCGGCGGCTCTTCTTGCGCGGCGGCGGCAGCGCACCCTCGGCACGCAGCCGGGCGGCGTGCTCGGCAAGCGCCTCGACCAGCGGGCCCACCGCCGCGACTTCCGGTTGCACATCGACGCGCAGACCGAATTCCGCAGCGGTTTCAGCGGTTTTCGGGCCAATGCACGCGACGATGGTCCTGGCGTGCGGCTTGCCCGCGATGCCGACCAGGTTGCGCACCGTCGAGCTGGAGGTGAAGCACACCGCGTCGAAGCCGCCGGTCTTGATCATCTCGCGCGTGTGCGCAGGCGGCGGCGCCGCGCGCACCGTGCGGTATGCGGTGACATCCTCGATCTCCCAGCCGCGTTCGCGCAGACCCTCGGCCAGTGTCTCGGTGGCGATGTCGGCCCGCGGCAGCAGCACCCGGTTCACCGGGTCGAAAACGTCGTCGTAGGGCGGGAACTCATCAAGCAAGCCGAGAGACGATTGTTCGCCAGACGGCACCAGCTCGGGGTTGATCCCGAAGGCCCGCACCCGATCGGCCGTGGCCTGCCCGACGCAGGCGATCTTCACGCCCGAGAACGCGCGGGCATCCAGACCGAACTCGTTGAACTTCTCCCACACAGCGCGCACGGCGTTGGTGGAGGTGAACACCACCCACTGGAACCGGCCGTCGACCAGACCCTTGACCGCGCGCTCCATCTGCGCAGGGCTGCGCGGCGGCTCGACCGCGATGGTCGGCACCTCGACCGGCAAAGCGCCGTGGCTGACCAGCTTTTCGCTCATCTCGCCTGCCTGATCCTTGGTGCGTGGCACCAGCACGGTCCAGCCGTACAGGGCGCGGCTCTCCCACCAGTTCAGCTTCGCGCGATTGGTGACGGTCTTGCCGATGGTCACCACCAGCGGCCCCGCCAATGGACCGGCGGGCTCGCTGCTCGCCAGCGCGCTCTTGTCGAGCAGACCGGCCAGTGTGGTCTCCACCGAACGCTGCTGGCACGTCGTGCCATTCGCGGTGACCACAGTTGGCGTGGCGTCGGCCAGCCCGTACTCGATCAGCGTGCGTGCTGCGTCGGGCAGATGAGAAGCGGTGGCGTTCAAGATCAATGGGCCGGGCGCGGCGGCCAGTGCCGCCCAGTCCACGTCACCGCGGACATCCGCCACCGTGTGCGCCGATCCCAATGGCAGGCCCGCATACGTGGGCACAGCCGTGGTGTCGGGCAGACCCGGCACGATCTCGAAATTCAGGTGCGTCTTCGCCAGTGCGGTCACCTCGGTGATGACGGCGTCCACCGACAGCGGATCGCCTGCCACCAGCCGAACCACGTCCACGCCGGTGCGTGCCTCGTTGGCCAGCGTCTTGGCGACCTCCGCCGGATCGCCCAATGCGGGGCGGACGTGGGGTCCACCGGGGATCGTCGGAGCCGCTTTGGCAGCGACATCGGGCACGTCGTCGGCGGCCTTGGGTACGTCGGCCGGTTCGGGTCCAGACGCCGGCGGCAGCTCCGAACCCGCTAGGGCGAGCACCGCTTCGGGGACGTCGGGATCGGTGAACACCAGAGCGGCGTTGGCCAACACGGACCGCGCTCGCGTCGTCAGCAGTCCCGGGTCACCAGGACCCGAGCCGACGAACGTGATGCGGCCCGGCTTCGGCTTGCGCCCGCGCCCGGAATGCCCAGTCATCTATCTCTCCCAGCCTCGGCCAACAGATCGCGCGCCCCGAGTTCGAACAACTCCTCGGCCACCGAGAGCCCCAGCTCTCGTGCCCGATCGGTAGTCCCGACACCGGACGCACGGATCACGTCGGATCCGTCCAGCATCGCCACGCAGCCGCGCAGCGACACTTCTTCGAAGACACGGCCGTCCTCATCGATGGACTCGACCACCTCCGCGATCGCGCCCACCGGAGCGGAACAACCCGCCTCCAGTGCGGCGAGCAGGGCTCGCTCTGCGGTGACCGCTGCGCGTGTGTCGGCGTCGTCCAACTCCGACAGCAGCGCGGCGAGCTCGGTGTCGTCTGCGCGGCACTCGACCGCGAGCGCACCTTGAGCCGGAGCCGGCAACATCTGCACCGGCTCGAGAGTCTCGGTGACATCGGCCAATCGTCCGATACGGGCCAGACCCGCGCGGGCGACGACGATGCCGTCGAGATCACCATTGCTAACCCTGTTCAACCTGGTATCAAGGTTGCCTCGAAGGGGGCGGATTTCCAAACCGAGACCCAATGCTCTAAGCTGCGCGGCCCGTCGCGGGCTCGACGTGCCGATCACCGAGCCAGCAGGCAATTCACCGAGCACAAGCCCGTCGCGGGCCACCAATGCGTCGCGGGCGTCCTCGCGTGGGGGTATCGCCGCGATGACGAACCGCGGATCGGGTGCGGTCGGCAAATCCTTGTACGAGTGCACGGCCATGTCCACGCTGCGGTCGTGGATGGCCTCCCGCAGCGCGGCGGTGAACACGCCGACACCGATGTCGGCGATCGGCTCGCTCGAGCGGTCACCCTCTGTCGAGATGATGACCAGTTCGGCGGGGTGCCCGTTGGCGTCAAGGGCGTCTTTGATGACACCGGCTTGCGTCGTAGCCAACAGGCTGCCCCTGGTGCCTATCCGGATCGTCAAGCGCTACTCGGTCTTGTTGAGATCGGTTGCCATCAAGGGCAATTCGCCCGCAGCGACGGCGTCGACGGCCTGCTGGTCGAGCTCGAACAGCTCGCGCAGCGCCTCGGCGTAGCTGTCCCCGCCCGGCGCGCTGGCCAACTGTTTGACCCGGACCGTCGGCGCATGCAGCAGCTTGTCGACGACCCGACGGACGGTCTTGGCGACCTCGTCGCGGTGCGCGGCGTCGAGCTCGGGCAGCCGGTTGTCAAGCCGCAGCAGCTCGGCCTCGACCACGTCGGCGGCCCGCTGGCGCAGCGCGGTGACGGTAGGGGTGACCTCCGCCATCCGCTGTCCGGCGAGGTAGTTGGCGACCTCGACGGCGACGATAGCGCGGGCGGCCTCGGCATCGGAGGCGGTGGCACGAGCCGACGGCTCACGCTGGATCCGGTCCATGTCGATGACGAAGACGCCGGGCAGGCCAGCCACCGCGGCGTCGACGTCACGCGGCATACCGAGGTCGCAGATCGCCAGCTGCTTCGGCTCTTGGCCGTGCGCAAGACCGCGGTGCACGTCGGCGAGCGAGACCACCGGCCGCACCGCACCGGTGCAGCAGACGACCACGTCAGCGCCGGTCAGCACCGGCGGCAGGTGGTCGAACGGGAACGCGGCGGCCTCGACGCCGAGCTCGCGGATGTTGTCGGCGAGCCTCTTCGCGCGCGGCAGCGACCGGTTCACGATGTGGATGCGCGCGACACCCGCGCGGGCCAGATGTTTGGCCGAAAGCGCGCCCATCGCGCCTGCACCGACGACGACCGCCCTGCGCCCAGCGAGCCCGTTCAGTTGCCGGTCGGCCATGTCGAGTGCCACCGACACCACCGAGGCGCCAGCGGCGTCGATGCCGGTCTCGGAGTGCACCCGCTTGCCGACCGAAAGCGCGCGCTGGGACAGCTCGTGCAGGGTGCGGCCGACGGTGTGGTTGGCCTCGGCGGACGCGTACGCGCGGCGGACTTGGCCGAGCACCTGCGCCTCGCCGATGACCGCGGAGTCCAGGCCGCTGGCAACGGCGAAGAGGTGTTCGACGGCCGCTTCCGCATACCGCACATAGGCGTATTTCGTCAGGTCGTTGAGCGACATTCCGGAATGTTCGGACAGCACCGAACCGATCACAGAAAGGCCGCCGTGGAATGCCTCGACGACGGCGTAGACCTCCACGCGGTTGCAGGTGGACAGCACCATCGCCTCGGTCACCAACGACGACTGCAGCACCTGGTCGACGATCTTGGCCTGATCGGACTCATCGGTGCTCAACTGCTCAAGCACCGACACCGGCGCGCTGCGGTGCGAAACCCCGAAAAGCAACACGCTCACGGCTTCATCACCACGCCCTCAAAGGTAGCCGTTAACCAGCGGGGCTACCAAATTCACCAGGTCTTTATCGATCCGCCAGATCCGCCCGCAGCCTGGGCTCATCGACCTCCCAGTAGCTGTGCTCGGCGCCGTCAAGCAGCACCACGGGTAGGCGGTCGCCGAACTCGGCACGCAGTGCGGAATTCCCCGCAGCGGCGACGGCGTCGACATCGGTGACGGTCAGCTCGAAGCCGAGCTCGTCGGCCAGCTTCGCGAGCCGCGTCGCGGCACCCTGACAGATCGTGCAGCCCTCACGTGTGAGCAATTCCACCTTCCGGTTCACCCCGTAAGTATCCCGACCCGGTGAATTACTGTTGATTCGTGTCCGACACCGGGGGAGCCGACGTCGAGGCCGAGGCGCAAGCGCTCGGTGGCGAGGCCAGTGCAGAGACCGCCGTCACCGGGCTCGAAATCGAAGCAGGCAACACCCCACCTCCCCCGCCGCCCGACCTGACCGCGGCGGCGTTCTTCGACGTCGACAACACCCTCGTGCACGGCTCGTCGCTGGTGCATTTCGCGCGCGGGCTGGCCGCCCGCAAGTACTTCACCTACGGCGACATGGGCCGGTTCATCTACGCGCAGGCCAAATTTCAGCTTCTGGGCCGCGAGAACAGCGACGATGTGGCCGCAGGCAAGACCAAGGCGCTGTCGTTCATCGAGGGCCGCTCCACCGCGGAACTGGAGGCCGTCGGTGAGGAGATCTACGACGAGATCATCGCCGACAAGATCTGGCCGGGCACCCGCGCGCTGGCGCAGATGCACCTCGATGCCGGCCAGCAGGTGTGGCTCGTCACCGCGACGCCCTACGAGCTGGCCGCCACGATCGCGCGGCGGCTGGGGCTTACCGGTGCGCTTGGCACGGTCGCCGAGTCGGTCGACGGTGTGTTCACCGGCAGGCTCGTCGGTGACATCCTGCACGGCGCAGGCAAGGCGCACGCCGTGCGGTCGCTGGCCATCCGCGAAGGACTGAACCTTCGCCGTTGCACCGCGTACTCCGACAGCTTCAACGACGTGCCGATGCTGTCTCTGGTCGGCACGGCCGTCGCGATCAACCCCGATGCCGACCTGCGCGACGTGGCCCGAGAGCGGGGTTGGGAGATCCGCGATTTCCGCACCGCGCGCAAGGCAGCCCGGATCGGTGTGCCGTCGGCGCTGGCGCTCGGCGCGGCAGGCGGGGCGTTGGCGGCGTTTGTTTCGCGACGGCAAGACGGCTAAGCGGCGGGTCCGGGCCGCGACCAAGCACGGCAGCTGAAGGGTCGCTGATAGGCTCGCGCCGCTAACACTGCAAGGGGGAGAAACGGCCAGCATGGGCATCGCCGACAACATCATCGGAACCCACTACCGGTACCCGGACTACTTCGAGGTCAACCGGGAGAAGATCCGGGAGTTCGCGCGCGCCGTCAAGGACGACCATCCGGCGCACTACAGCGAAGACGCCGCCAAGGAGATCGGGTACGACGCTGTGGTCGCCTCACTGACGTTCCTGGCCGTGGCCGGACGCCGCGTGCAGCTGGAGATCTTCGACCACTTCGACGTACCGGTCAACATGGAACGAGTGCTGCACCGTGACCAGAAGCTGACATTCCACCGACCCATCCTTGCGGGCGATAAGCTCTACTTCGACTCATATCTGGATTCGGTGACCGAGTCGCACGGCGCGGTGCTCACCGAGGTCCGCGGTGAGGTGACCGACGCGGACGGCAAGCCGGTGATCACCAGCATCGTCACCATCCTCGGCGAAGCCGAGCACCCCGACCACGCAGACGAGATCACCGCGCAGATCGCCGCCGCCCGCGATGCGGCGATCGCCAAAATGATTGCTGGGCAAACTTCTTCGAGGACGTAAGCCGACTTACGCTGTGCGACAAGCTCAGCCGAGGAACATGTTTCGACGGTTGGCCAACAGCTGATACAGCGTCTGCTGGATGGTTTCGCGGACCTGGTCGGTCAGCTCGAAGGTGACCATCGGATCCTCGGCAGCCGACTCGTCGTAGCCGTCGGTTTCGATCGGCTCCCCAAACTGGATGTGCCACTTCGACGGCAGCGGCAGCATCCCGGCCGGACCGGCCAGCGGGAACAGCGGCGTGATCGGGAAGTACGGCAGCCCAAGCAGCCGGGCCAGCAGTTTGACGTCGGCGATCATCGGATAGATCTCCTCCGACCCGACGATCGAGCACGGCACGATCGGTGCCTTGGTGCGCAGCGCGGCCGAGACGAAACCGCCGCGACCGAACCGCTGCAGCTTGTATCGATCCTTGAAGTGTTTGCCGAGGCCCTTGTACCCCTCGGGGAAAACGGCGGTCAGCTCGCCTGCGGCAAGCAGCCGGTGCGCGTCTTGGGTGCACGCCATGGTATGACCGGCCTTGCGCGCAGCCTGACCGAGCATCGGCATGTCGAAGACCATGTCGGCGGCCAGCAGCCGCAGATCGCGGTGGGTCGGGTGCTTGTCGTGCACTGCCACCGACGTCATCAACCCGTCGAACGGCAACACACCGGCGTGGTTGGCGACCACCAGCGCGGCGCCGGACTCGGGCAGGTTTTCAATTCCGCTGACCTCAACCCGGAACCATGATTTGAACAGCACTCTCAGCAACGGCAAAAAGATTGCGTCGTTGAGGTGGGGATCGAAACCGAACTCGTCGACGGTGTAGTCGCCCATCATCCGCTTGCGGACGAACTCGGCGACCGAGGCGATCCGCTTGGAGAGTTCGGACGGGGTGTCTTCGGCCGTCGGTGCGCCCGCGACCGCACCACGCCGATGGTCGATCTCACGGACGACCGCGGCGATCTGTTCTGCCGATGCGCGGCCGCCGGATTCCGAGAGGACGGAGGGATGTAGACGCGAACTTTCTGCACGCTGCGCGGCAGCGCGCCGCGCGGCTGCCGTTCGGCCCCCCGAATTAGAGTGCAGCGGAATAACTTTGGCTTTGGAATCGCCCGCCACGTTGATACCTTCTCCCCACCCGATTAGAAAATTGTGTCCTATCGTCCCCATCGCTGCGCCGCCGACACGGCGCGACTCTCCATTGAGCGTACCCATCGCGGGTCGATGATCGGGGTCAATCCGCGACCCCGGACGTAATCGTCAAAGGCTTCCGCGGTTGTCCACTTCGGGCTATAGCCAAGGTCATTTCGCATTCGCGTCGTGTCCATGACCCGGCCGTAACTCAAGTAGTCAAGCTGCTCCCGATCGAGTTCAGTGTAGCGAGTCGCGCGCCACAGCGAATCCACTGCCCACAACGCCGAGCGGGGCACCGGCAGCGGGACCCGACCCGAGCGCCGGATCGCCTGACTCATCATGATGATGCCGGAGGCGCCGATGTTGTACGTGCCCGCCTTGCCTGCCATGGTGGCGCGCTCCAGCGCGCCGAGTGCGTCCTGCTCGTGTAGCAGTTGTAGCCGCGCGTCGTGACCGACGATCGTCGGCACCACTGGCCCGGCCAGGTACCGCGACAGCGCGGTGTCCATCGCGGGGCCGATCATGTTGGCCAGCCGCAGGATCGTGACGGTGATGTCCGGCCTGCGTCGACCAAGGCCCCGCCCGTAGCCCTCGATGTCGATGCTGTCGCGGGCGAACCCCTC
>JAVXWV010000360.1:0-3045 GCA_032230775.1 Mycobacterium sp.
GCAGATCGTCGCGACCGCGACTGTCGCGGCATACGCAAGCCTCGGCGGCCTGGGCCGCTACCTGATCGACGGGATCAAGGTTCGTCAGTTCTACATCGCATTGGTCGGCGCGTTGATGGTGACGGCGCTGGCGTTGATCCTCGACGCTGCGCTGGCTTTCGCCGTGTGGCTCTCGATGCCCGGCACCGGCCGCATGCGGCGCATGCCGCAACCGTTGCTCGGTGATGAGGTCGTGCTCGAGTCGGGATCGCGCGCACAGAGCACTTTCTCAGCCCGCTACGAACGAGGGGATCCTTCGCCTACGGTAGAGGGGTGAGTGAAGCAGGCCGCTCTGATGACACGGAAGACGCCTGGCCGGCGATCTTGACGTGGCGCGCGCATGACGTCCCCCGAATGGAGTCCGTACGGGTTCAACTGTCGGGCAACCGCATCAAGGCCTACGGCCGAATCGTCGCGGCCGCGACCCCGTCACACCCGGCCTTTTCCGCGTCCTACGACCTGGTAACCGACGAGGCGGGCGCGACCAAACGGCTGTCCTTGAGCGTCACGCTCGCCGAGCGCGAGCGGCAGCTGTCCATCGCTCGCGACGAAGAGAACATGTGGCTGGTGCAACAACACACCGGCGAGACGAAGCGCGCGGCCTATGACGGGGCGCTGGACGTCGACGTGATCTTCAGCCCGTTCTTCAACGCGCTGCCGATCCGGCGCACGGGGCTCTATCAGCGGACCGATTCGGTGACCTGCCCTGTCGTGTACGTGCGGCTGCCAGAGCTTTCGGTTGACCCGGCGGTGATCAGCTACAGCAGCGCCGCTGACGGGATCAAACTGCATTCGCCCGTCGCCGAGACCACTATCACGGTCGACGGCGAGGGCTTCATCCTCGACTACCCAGGGTTGGCAGAGCGGATCTGATCACCCCTCCCGCACGACCCGCGGCGGCGAGCTCTTCGCGCCACTTCTCCTCGCCGACGACGATGGTGACGATCTCGGGTCTGCTGAAGCTGTCGTAGCGGATGCGCGCGGAATGACCGGCCTCGACCAGGTCGGTCAGCGGGTTCTTGGCGGCCAGCGCGTCGCGCGCGCGACCGAGCAGCCCGAGGGTGCGCTCCAGGACAGGAAGCAGCTGGTCGGCGTTGGCCTCACACATGGCGCGCACCAGATCCGGGGCGGTCGCCGCTACCCGGGTGCCGTCCCGGAATGATCCTGCGGCCAGCGCGAACGCCAGCGGAACCTCACCCGCGGTGACCGCGAGTGCCTCGGCCAGCAGATGCGGCAGGTGCGAGATGGTGGCCGCGGCGGCGTCGTGCTCGTCGGAGCGGGCGGGGACAACCACGGCACCGCAGTCCAGCGCGAGGTTCATCACCAGCGTCCAGACGCCAGCATCGACATGGTCGTCGACGCTGATTACCCAGGGTGCACCGACGAACAGCCGGGGATTGCCTGCTGACCAGCCCGAGTGTGCCGTCCCGGCCATCGGATGGCCTCCGACGAACCGCTCGAGCAGGCCGAACGACTGCACCTCCTCCAGCACCGCGCTCTTCACGCTGGTCACGTCGGTCAGCGGGCACTTCGGGGCAAAGTCGCGGATATAGCCGAGCATCAGCGGCAGCGCGGGCACCGGCACGGCGAGCACGATCAATGCGTTGCTTTCGGCGGCGCGCGTCAACGCCTTGTCCAGGTGGTCGGTGGCGTCGAACCCGTCGAATTTGGCCGCCTCGACGGCGTCGATCGAGCGGTTGTATCCGAAAACCTCGCGCCCGGCCGCGGCGGCGGCGCGCATTACCGAGCCGCCGATCAATCCAAGACCCACCACACAAACGGGTGTGTTTGTCACCCACCAAGGTTGGCACATCGCCCGCATCGCCCGACGTCAGGCTGGTGTCGATTGCTAGTCAAGGTCCGCCGTCGGCGACTACCGTAAGTGCATATGGGAGCACAAAGTGCACCGGCGCAGGGCAAGGCCGCCGAAATGCCAGACGGTTTCGGCGTTGCCGTCGTGCGCGAGGACGGCAAATGGCGCTGCTCGTCGATGCGCAAAGCCGCTCTGAACAGCTTGACTGCCGCGGAAACCGAACTGCGTGAATTGCGTAGTGCGGGAGCCGTTTTCGGGCTACTGGACGTCGACGACGAGTTCTTCGTGATCGTGCGCCCAGCGCCGGCTGGCACGCGGCTGCTGTTGTCGGATGCCACCGCAGCGCTGGACTACGACATTGCCGCCGAGGTGCTGGAGAAGCTCGATAACGACATCTCCCAGGAGGAGCTCGAAGAGGCCGACCCGTTCGAGGAGGGCGACCTGGGCCTGCTGTCGGACGTCGGCCTTCCGGAGGCGGTGTTGGGGGTCATCCTCGACGAGTCCGATCTGTACGCCGACGAGCAATTGGGCCGGATCGCGCGGGAGATGGGCTTCGCCGACGAGCTGTCGGCCGTGCTCGACCGTCTCGAGCGGTGAGAACCGACGAAGACCTGATCAGGGCCGCACTCGAGGCCGCATCTGCCGCGGGCCCCCGTGATGTGCCGATCGGCGCGGTGGTCGTCGCCGCCGACGGCACCGAACTGGCGCGGGCCGCCAACAAGCGCGAAGAACTGGGGGACCCGACCGCGCACGCGGAAATCCTCGCGATGCGGGCGGCCGCTTCTGCGCTGGGCGACGGATGGCGGCTGGAAGGCACGACGATCGCGGTGACGGTCGAGCCGTGCACGATGTGCGCAGGCGCGTTGGTGATGGCGCGGGTGGAGAGGCTGGTGTTCGGCGCGTGGGAGCCGAAGACCGGAGCCGTCGGCTCGCTGTGGGACGTGGTCCGCGACCGGCGGCTGACGCACCGGCCCGACGTGCGCGGGGGAGTGCTTGCCGACGAATGCGCAGCGCCGCTTGAGGCGTTCTTCGCTAGCCAGCGATCGAACTAGCGTCGTGCTGTCCGAGCCGAGATCTGCCGTCGCGCAACACGTTTTCGATCTCTGACCACGTTTGCTTGACGATCCGCGAAGCCGGCTGCAGATCGGTGATCCGCGAGGACACCTGGCCGGTGTTGGCGACGCTGGCGTCCA
>JAVXWV010000568.1:0-4072 GCA_032230775.1 Mycobacterium sp.
CGGTCCAGGTGTCCTTGCCGCGAAGCAGCGACTGCAGTGCAGCCGTGTCGTGCGGCTTTGCGTCACGCGCCGATGCGACCTGATTGCGCGCCGCATCGTCGTAGGTCGGCTTGCTGACCTGGCGGAAAATGCCCATGACCATGTGCTCGAGGTTCTGCTCGGATAGCCGGGACAGCGCGAACGCGTACGCCGGGTCGTCGATCTGCGCGTTGTGCACGATGATCTCGTCGGCGGACACGTCGGCGGTCTTGGCCACCTCGAGTCCGAAGCCGGACTTCACGACGCAGTACTCGGCGTCGGCCCCGAAGGTGATCGGCTCACCGTGGACGACGTTGATCAGTCGCTCCTCGGCACCTTCCTTGCGCAGCGCGTCGAACGAGCCGTCATTGAAGATCGGGCAGTCCTGCATGATCTCGACGAGCGCGGCGCCACGATGCGCGGCAGCACCCCGGAGCACCTCGCTCAGGCCCTTGCGGTCGGAGTCCAGCGCGCGGCCGACGAACGTCGCCTCGGCGCCCAAGGCCAGCGACACCGGGTTGAACGGGTAGTCCAGCGAGCCCATCGGTGTGGACTTGGTGACCTTGCCGACCTCAGAGGTCGGCGAGTACTGCCCCTTGGTCAGCCCGTAGATCCGGTTGTTGAACAGCAGGATCGTGAGGTTGATGTTGCGCCGTAGCGCGTGAATCAGGTGGTTGCCGCCGATCGACAACGCGTCGCCGTCACCGGTGACGACCCAGACCGACAGGTCTTCACGCGCCAGGGCCAACCCTGTGGCGATGGTCGGCGCGCGGCCGTGGATGGAGTGGAACCCATATGTTTCCAAGTAGTACGGGAAGCGACTCGAGCATCCGATACCGCTGACGAACGCGATGTTCTCGCGGCGCAGTCCAAGTTCTGGCAGGAAGTTGCGCATCGTGTTGAGGATGACGTAGTCACCGCAGCCCGGGCACCACCGGACCTCCTGGTCACTGGTGAAGTCCTTGGCCTTCTGCGGCTCGTCGGTGGTGGGCACTAGGCCGATCCCTGGCGTCAACCCGAGATCCACTCCGATCACGTCAGTCATGCCTCGACTCCCGCTTGCTCCGGTCCTCGCTCGTACCTCGCTGCGATCCTCACGCGCGCTCGTCTTCGGTCCGTCATGCATCAACTCCCACGCCAGTCGCTTCAGCTTCGACGGTAGCCGCCGCCAACCGTGCGAACTTGGCCTTGTCAATTTCCTTGTCGCCCAACGTTCCCTCGAATGCGGAGTCGATGATGCCCTCGACCTCTTCGGCCAGGAACGCCATGCCTTCCACCTTCGTCACCGACTGAACATCGACCAGGAACTTGCCGCGCAACAGCAGCGCGAGCTGGCCGAGGTTCATCTCCGGCAGCACGACCTTGGGGTAGCGACGCAGCACCTCGCCAAGGTTGGCCGGGAACGGATTGAGATTGCGCAGCTGCGCGTGGGCGACCTTGATCCCCTTGCGCCGCGCGCGGCGGCAGGCCTCGCCGATCGGACCGTAGCTGCTGCCCCAGCCGATCATCAGCAGTTCGGCGTCGCCGGTGGGATCGTCGACCTCGAGATCGGGCACGGCGATGCCGTCGATCTTGGCCTGCCGCAGCCGCACCATCAGGTCGTGGTTCTTCGGCTCGTAGGAGATGTTGCCCGAGCCGTTGGCCGCCTCGAGACCGCCGATGCGATGCTCCAGTCCGGGCGTGCCTGGCACGGCGAACTGTCGCGCCAGGGTCTCCGGGTCGCGTGCGTACGGCTGGAACGGCTCACCGGTTTTCGCGAATGTGTGCTTGATCGGCGGGTAGGTGGTCACGTCGGGGATGCGCCACGGCTCGGAGCCGTTCGCGATCGCGCCGTCGGACAGGATGATCACCGGGGTGTGGTAGGTCACCGCGATGCGAGCGGCCTCGACGGCGACGTCGAAGCAGTCGGACGGGGTCCGCGGCGCCAGCACCGCGACCGGCGACTCGCCGTTGCGTCCGTACAGCGCCTGCAGCAGGTCTGCCTGCTCGGTCTTGGTGGGCAGCCCGGTGGACGGTCCGCCGCGCTGCACGTCGATGACGATCAGCGGAAGCTCGGTCATCACGGCCAGACCGATCGCCTCGGACTTCAGCGAGATGCCAGGGCCGGAGGTGGTGGTGATACCCAGCGCACCGCCGTAGGAGGCGCCGATGGCCGCACCGATGCCTGCGATCTCGTCTTCGGCCTGGAACGTCAGCACATTGAAGTTCTTGTGCTTGGACAGCTCGTGGAGGATGTCCGACGCAGGCGTGATCGGGTAGCTGCCGAGCACGACCTGGATGTCGGCGAGTTGACCGGCGGTGATGAGGCCGTAGGCCAGCGCCGTGTTGCCCGAGATCTGCCGGTAGTCACCGGACTTCAGCTTCGCGGGGCCCACCTCGTAGGTGCTGGCGAACGCCTCGGTGGTCTCGCCGTAGTTCCAGCCGGCCTTGAGCGCCAGCACGTTGGCCTCGGCGACATCGGGCCTGCGGGCGAACTTCTCGCGGATGAACGCCTCGCTGTGCTCCAGCTCGCGGCCGTACATCCATGACAGCAGGCCGAGCGCGAACATGTTCTTGGCGCGCTGGCCGTCCTTCTTCGACGCGCCGATCGACTCGACCGCGCCGAGCGTCAACGTGGTCATCGGGACGGGTTGCACGACGTAGTCGGAGAGCTCGTCGCTCTCGAGCGGGTTGTCTTCGAAGCCGACCTTCGCGAGGTTGCGCTTGGTGAACTCGTCGGAATTGGCAATGATCAGGCCGCCGCGGGGCAGGTCGGACACGTTGGCCTTGAGTGCGGCGGGGTTCATCGCGACGAGCACGTCAGGTCGGTCGCCTGCGGTCAGGATGTCGTAGTCGGCGATCTGGATCTGGAACGAGGACACGCCGGGCAGCGTGCCCTGCGGCGCACGGATCTCGGCGGGGTAATTCGGTTGCGTCGCAAGGTCATTGCCGAACAGAGCGGCCTCGGAGGTGAACCGGTCACCGGTGAGCTGCATACCGTCGCCGGAGTCACCGGCGAAACGAATGACGACCTTTTCGAGCTTCTGCCGCGTCCCTGGATTGGCGCCGTTGCCGTTCGCCCCCACTCGCCTGCCTTCCGCTACTTACCGGCGAAGGTCCCCCGAGTCGCGGTCAGACCACGCGCCGTCGGTGGACGTCCACCAAAAGTTTTGATGTCACTACCAGTACCGATTATTGCACTTCTCTTAGGCAGTCCTTTACACGACGCGCAGGCGACGCTCTGGTGACCTTGGGTCTAACCCACTGCTCAGTGCACGTGCCGAAGGGCAGCGTGAGACATAATTGTGTTTTCCGTCACTTTCCAGACGGTGTCATTTCTAAGGAAATGGTTACCGATCAGTAGCCACCGGCTAGCACTGGCTCGGCAGGTTGTACGGCGTGATGACCTGGATAGGGACGGACCGTGGTGGCTCGACCGGCAACGCGCCGCGCTCCTGCAGGATCAGCCGCATCGCAAGCCGCGCGTCGGCGCGCAGATCGTTGTGCAGCACCACCGAGATGCGGCCTTCGCGCAGCAGCCTGCGGTTGTCGACGTCGAGATCGTGGGCGATAAAGACCCGACAGGCACGACCCAAACGTTCGAACGCCGCGACAGTGGCCGTATTGCCTCCGCCGACGGAGTACACGGCTTCCACGCTGGGATGTTCTTCCAACGCCTCGAGCACCAGCCGCTCGTTGGTGGCGTCGATGCCGTCGCTGTCGCTGACTTCGACGATCGCGCGCCCCGAGCCGCGCAGTGCCGAACGGAAGCCGACCTCGCGCTCCCCCTCGCCGCGGAACACCGTGCGGGACAGCGTGATGAGCACATCCGAAGACTTTGTAGCCGCAGACCCCAGCCACTGGTTCATCAGATACGCAGCCGTCACGCCGGCCCCGTGATTGTCGATGCCGACGTAACCGCAGCGCGAACTGGCGGGCACATCCGTCGCATAGGTCACAACGGGCACTCCGCCGTCGACGAGCCGGTCGATGGCCTCCGATACATCGGGTTCGTCCTGTGCCTTGAGGACCACGCCGTGGCTGCCGCGCAGATCGGCGAGCGCGTCGACCATCT
>JAVXWV010000584.1:0-3642 GCA_032230775.1 Mycobacterium sp.
GCGTCGGGCGAGAGGTCGGCGAGCAGAGATGTCACGGGTCGCGGCAGCACCGCGCGATAGCCGCCGGTGAACGGGATCAGCCTGGCAGGCAAGGAAATACGGACGACACCCGACGGCAGCTCATGCACTTCGGAATCTCGCCCAGGCACCACGAGGAACACCTCGTGTCCGGCGGCGCAGTATTCCGCGCCAAGGCGATCCACCGCCGTCCGAAGGCCCCCCGATCGCGGGCCGTAGAAGTTCGCAACCTGTACAACCCGCATGGGTGAATCAGAACCGGCACGCGTGTTCGGTCAACAACGCGACACCAACCAGTAGGAGAACAGCCTGTGAATAGCCGCGAGCACGCTCATCAAGCCGCGACCGTGCGTGTTTGTCCTGAGACACGCCGCAATGTGTGTGCACAATCCGCACGCTCGTCGGGCGCGAGCGTGCACAAAATGTGCGGCTGCTGCGGCGTGTCGGCGGGCAGACACGCACGCTCGCGGACATCTAGCGCAGCTCGCGGGACTGGCTAGCCCACGTATTTGGTGAGCCAGTCCTGCACCTGACGCCACGCGTCGTCCGCCGCGGTGGCGTTGTAGCGGTCGCCGGTGTCGTTGAAGAACGCGTGGTTGGCGTCGGGTTCGACGACAAGGTCGTGGACCAGGCCTGCCTTCTCCAACGCCGCCTTGACGACGGGCTCAGTGGAGGTGACGCGTTGGTCTTGCGCGCCGTAGAACGCAAGGACTGCAACATTTTTCGAGCCCGAGAAGTCGGGGTTATCCGGCGCCGGACCGTAGAACGGGAACGCGGCGGCCAGCTGCGGTTCGCCAGAGGCGAGCAGTTGCCACGTCAGGCCTCCGCCCATGCAGAATCCGATCACAGCAAGCTTCTTATCGGGGACACGCCGCTGCAGCTCGCCGACACCGGACTTCAAGTTGGCCACGAACACGTCGGGTGGGATCTTGCCAAGCGCGGCGGTGGCCTCCGCCGGATCGGCGAACTTCGCCGTCCCACCCTGACCGGAAAGCAGATCGATCGCCAGGCCTGAGTAGCCGATGCCTGCGAAACGGCCCGCCACGGACCGGACCCAGTCGTTGAGCCCCTTGTTCTCGTGGATGATCAGCACGCCGCCACGCGCGTTCGGCGCCTCTGCCCACGCCGCCTGCAACTCACCCTGCGGACCGGCCCAGGTGATCGGCGCGGTTGGCAGCGCCTTCTCCGTTCCCGGTGGCGCCGCGCTGGAGGTCGCAGGCCCGCTGGACGTCACAGGGGCGTTCGATGCCGGCTTTTTGTCCTCGCTACACGCGGCGAACAGCGCCGTGGCCGCCGCGGTGCTCACCCCCAGTAATGCCAGCCTGCGCAGGGCTTCGCGTCTGGATAAGAGGCCGTCGACATGATCTGTGGCAATTTCTTCGGCGATATAGCGCTGTAAGGGTGTCACGTTCGCGAGTATGCCCCTATGAACTGGACGCCGGATCGCGATGCCCTGCGTAACCGCATCGCGCTCGTCGCAGGCGCCACCCGCGGGGCCGGGCGCGGCATCGCGGCGGCGCTCGGCGAGGCGGGTGCCACGGTGATCTGTACGGGCCGCAGCAGCGTCTCCGGTAACGCAGGGTCCGATTACGACCGCCCGGAAACCATCGAGGAGACAGCGGAACTGGTCACGTCACTCGGTGGGGTCGGCATCCCGATCCAGGTCGACCACCTCGACATCGCGCAGGTGCGGGCGCTCGCCGACCGCATCAGCGACGACCATGGCGCCATCGACATCCTTGTCAACGACATCTGGGGCGCCGAAGTGCTCAAGGGTCATCCTCCGACATGGAACCGGCCGATCTGGGAACACGACCTCGACAATGGTCTGCGAATACTTCGGCTCGGCGTCGACACACACCTGATCACCGCACACGCCCTGCTGCCGCTGCTTGTCATTCATCCCGACGGACTGCACGTCGAAGTGACAGACGGGACAAAGGAATACAACGACGAGACCTACCGAATCTCGACTTTCTACGACTTGTCAAAGGTCGCGGTGAACAGGATCGGCTACTGCATCGGCCACGAACTCGCGCCGTTCGGCGCCACGGCCGTCGTCGTCACACCCGGGTGGCTGCGCTCGGAGATGATGCTCGACAACTGGGGCGTCACCGAGGACAACTGGCACGCTGCGCTGGACCCGGGCCGCTCCGACGGACATCCCACCGCTCCCCCAGGATTCGCCGAATCGGAGACGCCGCGATACGTCGGACGGGGCGTCGCGGCCATCGCCGCCGACGAGAATCGGTCGCGTTGGAACCAGCGGTCCGTCACCTCGGCGGAACTGGCCCGCGAATACGGGTTCACCGACACCGATGGCCGCCAACCGGACGGCTGGGTGTAGGCATCGCTCCAGGTGAACGGGCATAGTAGACATTTCCTGAAATCTGTTCACAGATTTCGTTGACACCCGCGTGGCCCGCGCTGTTCTATGACTTGGTGACGTACGAGACGATCATTCGCAATGGCCGCTGGTTCGACGGCACCGGCGCCCCGTCTGCGGTGCGCAATGTCGGCATCCGTGGCGGCCACGTCGTTGCGATCACGCCGCAGGACCTCGACGACGCCGGTTGCCGCCAGGTCATCGACGCGACTGGCAAGTGGGTGCTGCCCGGCATGCTCGACATCCACACCCACTACGACGTCGAAGTCCTCAACGGGCCCTCGCTGTCGGAGTCGCTTCGCCACGGCGTGACGACCGTGATGCTCGGTTCATGTTCGCTGTCCACCGTCCATGTCGGCAGTGCCGACGCCGGGGACATCTTCGGGCGCGTCGAGGCGATTCCGCGCGAACACGTCATCGGTGCCGTCGATCAGCACAAGACGTGGACAAACTGCGAGGAGTACATCGCAGCGCTGGAGGCGCGGCCACTCGGCCCCAACCTGGCAGCGTTCATCGGGCATTCCGATATGCGGGCCGCCACCATGGGCCTGGACCGAGCGACGCAGAAGACGCAACGACCCACCAAGGGCGAACAGGCCCAGATGGAGCGGTGGCTGGCGGAGGCGCTGAAGGCCGGCTTCGTCGGAATGTCGTCGCAGCAACTACTTTTCGACAAGCTTGACGGCGACGTGTGCCGGTCGCGCACATTGCCGTCGACCTATGCGAAGCCGCGCGAACTGCGCAGGTTGAAGTCGCTGCTGCGGCGCGCAGGCCGGGTGCTGCAGTCCGGTCCCGACATCCAGAATCCGTTCAACCTCGTCTCTCAGGCGTGCCAGTCGCTTGGCATCGTCCGCAATCCGCTGAAGACCAGCCTGCTGTCGGCCGCCGACCCGAAGTCGAATCCATATGCGATCCATTTGTTGGGCCCACTCGCACGGCTCGTCAACCGTCTCGGCGGCAACTTCCGCTGGCAACACCTGCCGGTGCCGTTCGAGGTCTACGCCGACGGCATCGATCTGGTGGTCTTCGAGGAGTTCGGGGCTGGCGCGGCCGCACTGCATCTGCGTGACGAGGTCGAGCGCAACGAGCTGATGCGCGACGAGTCGTACCGCCGCGGGTTCCGGAAGGACTACGAGAGCAAGTTCGGGATGCGGGTGTGGCAGCGCGACTTCTTCGACGCCGAGATCGTCGAGTGCCCCGATGCGAAGGTCGTAGGCAAGTCGTTCGGCCAGGTCGGT
>JAVXWV010000635.1:0-6192 GCA_032230775.1 Mycobacterium sp.
AGCATCAGGTCCGGATGAGCCGCTTGCGCGAAGAGCATCAGGTCCGGATGAGCCGCTTGCGCGAAGAGCATCAGGTCCGGATGAGCCGCTTGCGCGAAGAGCATCAGACGCAGTGTGCGAGGTCATAACCGTTCCATGGTAGCGGCCATGGAACGGGCGTCCCGATTTCGAGGTCAGGCCACCAGGGCGTGACCGTGCCCCTGCCGCGACACGTCCCCGCGCACTGCGGCTTCGCAGCGGGCCGCCAAATCTCGCCTGGACGTTCCTGGCAGCTGCAGCGACTGGACCTGAACGTGGATGACGGTACGCCGAGCGGTGACGAGCCGGCGGATCGACGCGAACAGGGTGACGTCGCCGATGTAGGCAGCGACGGTCGACGGCCTGCCGTCGCGGTGGTGATAGCTCAGCCGCAGCGGCTGGACGGGCCTGCCCGCGTCGACAGCGGCCTGGAACATCGCAGGCCGAAACGCGCCGTACGCCAGGCCGCACCATGTGGTGCCCTCGGGGAACGCGACGACCGTTTGGCCCGAACGCAGCCGGGCTGCGATTGTGCCGACCACGTCGGGCAGGCGCCGCAGGTTCGCGCGGTCGATCGGGATGACCTTCATCAAGCGGGCCAGGATGCCAAGCGCGGGCCACTCGACGAGGTCGGCACGGGCAACGAACGAGCCGGGCATGACCGCGCCGATCGCGAAGATGTCCACCCAGGAAACGTGCCCACTGACGACCAGCACGCCCTGCAAGTTGCGAATCGGCCCACCCGACACCGTGATTCGCACACCAAGGCAGCGCAGCATCAGCCTGCAGTAGCCACGCTGGATATGGGAGCGGCCCGGTATGGGAATGGCAAGGAGCGGCGTCGCCGACAGCATGAGCACCGCGAAGGTCGCCCTCATCGCGACGCGCCACGCGACGACCACAGGCTGGCCGGCCGCCGCAGCACCGGCGGTGATACAGCTGTCGTCGCAGGATGCCCGCGGCAACCAGGAATTGTCGGCGGTCATGACGACATCCCGTCGGCCATCGTGGAGGCCGCCCCCACCGAGCGCAGCCGCTTCAGGTAGCGGGTGTCGGCCTGGCGCTTGTCCAAAAGGGCCGGAAAATCGCCGACTCCGAAGTCGGGGTCGTGAGCGGGTTCTCCGCAGACCTGCGCGCCAAGCCGCAGATATCCCCGCATCAGTGGCGGCACGCTCAACCGGGCGGGCGGGTCGATGTCGTCGAGGCGTCTTCCGTCGACCCTCACCGGCCGGTACGGGTACACGGTGTACTCCGCGGGGGCGCCGTGCCTGCGCCGCACGAAGTCCCGCACACCGCGAATCTGGCTGCCGGGCACCTCGTCCTCGGAGCCCTGTACGGGCACTGACACGCAGCCGGTGACGTAGTCGTACCCGCAGCGGTCCAAGTAGGCCAGGATGCCTGCCCACATCAGCAGCACCACGCCGCCGTTGCGGTGATCTTCGCGCACCACAGCGCGGCCCATTTCTACCAGCGACGGCCGCAGGGAGTCAAGTCCCTGGACATCGAATTCTGTTGCGGTGTAAAGGCTTCCGGCGGCAATCGCTCCCGGGGGTGGCAGCATCCGGTAGCAGCCGACCAGCTCGCCGGAGTTGTCCTCGCGGACCAACAGGTGATCGCAGTGCTCGTCGAAGCGGTCGGCGTCTCGGCCATCGGTGGCCCCGACCAGCTCGAATCCCGGTTCGGATGTGAACACGTCGTGACGGAGGCGCTGCGCGGCATCGATGAGCGCAGGGTCGGTGGACAACAGCAGGGTGTAGCGAGGGGTGTCTGTCGACAGGGTCGGTGGATCTGCGGCGATGAGTACAGAAGCAGTGCTCATGGCTGCACGGTCGCCCAGCCGGACAGCGGGACACCAACGCCTGCGTGACGTGTTCGTGCACGCTGAATGACGAATTGGGCGCGCCCACGTGTGCAAAAACACACCCGAACGCGCCCAATCGCGCGGGATCCCGCGAAAACTCAGCCCTTGCGGGCCTTGACCGCCTCGGTCAGCTGCGGCGCGACCTTGAACAGGTCGCCGACGATGCCCAGGTCGGCGATCTCGAAGATCGGCGCCTCTTCGTCCTTGTTCACCGCGATGATCGTCTTCGACGTCTGCATGCCAGCGCGATGCTGGATCGCTCCGGAGATGCCCAGCGCGATGTACAGCTGCGGCGACACGGTCTTACCGGTCTGGCCCACCTGGAACTGGCCCGGGTAGTAGCCGGAGTCGACAGCGGCACGCGACGCACCGACGGCGGCACCCAGCGAGTCGGCCAATTCCTCGACCACGCTGAAGTTTTCAGCGCTGCCGACGCCACGGCCACCGGAGACCACGACCGTGGCCTCGGTGAGCTCGGGACGGTCGCCTGCCACCGCGGGCTCCCGCTTGGTGATCTTCGTCGCATTCTCGGCCTGCGCAGGCACCTCGACATTGGCGACCTCGCCGGCACCCGCGGCGGGCTCGGCCTCGATGGCGCCGGGGCGCACGGTGATCACCGGGGTGTCACCGGTCGCCTGGGCCTCGACGGTGAACGCGCCACCGAAGATGCTATGGACACCCACTGCACTGTCTTTGACCTCGACGACGTCCACGAGCAGACCGGAGCCAAGGCGAGCGGCCAGTCGGCCGCCGATCTCCTTGCCCTCGGCGCTGGCGGCCAGCAGCACGCCCGCCGGGCTGGCCGACTCGGCCAGCGACGCCAGCACGTCGACGAACGGCGTAACCAGGTAGTTCTCCGCGTCGTCGGACTCGGCGACGTAGACCTTGGCGGCGCCTGCCGCCTTCAGTCCCTCGATCAGCGGCGCGGCCGTGCCCGGCTTGCCCACCACAACGGCGGCGGGTTCGCCAAGCACACGAGCGGCGGTGATCAGTTCGGCGCTGATCTTCTTCAGCGCGCCATCAGCGTGCTCGACGAGCACAAGTACTTCAGCCATGTGTCTTCAATGTCTTTCTGGGTTTTTTCGGCCTGGGGCGAATCGGCTAGATGATCTTTTGGGCAACTAGGTACTCGGCGATCTTCGTGCCGCCGTCGCCTTCGTCGGTGATCTTCTCGCCCGCGGTCTTGGCCGGCTTGGGCGTCGACGCCAGCACCTTGGAGCCCGCGTTGGCGACACCCACCTCCTCGGCCTCGACGCCGATCTCTGCCAGCGTCAGCGTCGTCACTTCCTTCTTCTTGGCGGCCATGATGCCCTTGAAGGATGGGAAGCGCGGCTCGTTGATCTTCTCGGTCACGCTGACCACCGCGGGCAGCGGCGCCTCGACGGTGAACACACCATCGTCGGTCTCGCGCTCGCCGGTGACCTTGCCGCCCTCGACGGTCACCTTGCGCAGGTGGGTCAGCTGTGGCAGGCCCAGGTACTCGGCGATGACGGCTGGCACCGCGCCGCCGACACCGTCGGTGGCCTCATTGCCTGCGATCACCAGCTCGGTGCCCTCGATGGTGCCGAGCGCACGGGCGAGCGCCCACCCGGTTTGCACGACATCCGAGCCGTGCAGGCCGTCGTCGAGCAGGTGCACCGCCTTGTCGGCGCCCATCGACAGGGCCTTGCGGATGGCCTCGGTCGCCCGCTCGGGACCGGCTGTGAGCACCGTCACAGTGCTCTCGGCGCCTTCCTTCTCCTTGATCAGAAGCGCCTCTTCGACGGCGCGCTCGTTGATCTCGTCGAGCACGGCGTCGGCGGCCTCACGGTCGAGAGTGAAATCGCCGTCGGTCAGCTTGCGCTCCGACCACGTGTCAGGGACCTGTTTGATCAGGACCACGATGTTCGTCATGACTCTGGTTCGTCCTCCTTGGAGAGGCCGGCGGCCGGCCTGCAATACCACGCTTGAAGCAACTACCACTATGTTACTCGCGAGTAACTTAAGTGGGTTCGCACGAACACCATAGCTGGTCGAAGTTTGCGTTCTGGCCTCCCCTTAGCCTGCGAACCGTTCGCGAACCGGCCACTAGGCGTTAGCCTGCCTTGCAATGAGCGCATTCGTTACCAACGGTCCGCTTGGGGACGACGCACTACCCCTCACCGGGGAGCGCACTGTTCCCGGGCTCGCGGAGGAGAACTACTGGTTCCGCCGCCACGAGGTGGTGTACCGGCGGCTGGCCGACCGCTGCGCCGGACGCGACGTGCTCGAGGCCGGCTGCGGCGAGGGTTACGGCGCCGACTTGATTGCCGACGTGGCGCGCCGTGTGATCGGGCTGGACTACGACGAGTCGGCCGTTGCGCATGTGCGGGCCCGGTATCCGCGGGTTGAGATGCGGCACGGGAACCTCGCCGAGCTGCCGCTGCCCGACGGTGACGTTGATGTCGTGGTCAACTTTCAGGTGATCGAACATCTTTGGGATCAAGGACAATTCGCCGCCGAGTGCCTGCGCGTCGTGCGACCGGGCGGTGTGCTGTTGATGTCCACACCCAACCGGATCACCTTCTCCCCCGGCCGCGACACCCCGATCAACCCGTTCCACACTCGCGAGCTCAACGCCGCGGAGCTCACCGAACTGCTTACGGCGGCGGGCTTCGGGATCGAGGGTGTGTACGGGGTTTTTCATGGCGAGCGCCTTACAGGGGTCGACGCACGGCACGGCGGCTCGATCATCGACGCCCAGATCGCCCGCGCGCTGGCGGATGCGCCCTGGCCCGAAGATCTGCTCGCCGATGTCGCCTCTGTGGCGACGGACGACTTCGACTTCATCGAGGACACCGACCGCGACATTGACGAGAGTCTCGACCTGGTCGCCATCGCGGTGCGGCCGTGACCCAGTCGAACCCCGGGTCGCTGCGCTCCTGCCCGCCGAGTCCTGAGCCCGTACCCGGGCTGTTCACGCTCGTCCTGCACACGCATCTGCCGTGGCTGGCCCATCACGGCCGCTGGCCAGTCGGCGAGGAATGGCTATACCAGTCGTGGTCGGCGTCCTACCTGCCACTGATGCGGGTGTTGCGCACGCTCGCGGACGAAGAACGCAGCCACGTCGTCACATTGGGTATGACGCCGGTCGTCACCGCTCAGCTCGACGACCCTTACTGCCTGTCGGGCATGCACCATTGGCTGGCCAACTGGCAGTTGCGGGCCCTAGAGGCCACGACGCTGCACGAGCCGGAAGGGTTGCGCGCGTTCGGAATTCGCGAGCACGCCGAGGCAGGCCGCGCACTCGACGACTTCGCGACGCTATGGCGGCACGGCGGAAGTCCCCTGCTGCGCGAGCTGATCGACGCGGGCACCATCGAATTGCTCGGCGGCCCACTGGCGCACCCGTTCCAGCCGCTGCTCAATCCCAGGCTGCGCGAATTCGCGCTGCGCGAGGGCCTGGCCGACGCCGGCCAACGATTCGCGCACACGCCGACGGGCATCTGGGCGCCGGAGTGCGCCTATGCGCCCGGCATGGAAATGGATTACGCCGCAGCGGGTGTCGGCCACTTCATGGTCGACGGGCCGTCGCTGCACGGCGACACCGCGTTAGGCCGGCCGGTGGCGGCGTCCGACGTCGTCGCGTTCGGTCGCGATCTGCAGGTCAGCTACCGGGTGTGGTCGCCGAAGTCCGGCTACCCCGGTCACGCCGCCTACCGCGACTTCCACACCTACGATCACCTCACCGGGCTCAAGCCGGCACGCGTCACCGGACGCAACGTGCCCTCCGATGACAAGGCGCCCTACAACCCGCAGCGCGCCGACCGGGCGGTCGACATTCACGTCGCCGACTTCGTCGGAATGGTGCGCGACCGGCTCAACAGTGAATCCGAACGGATCGGCAGGCCCGCCCATGTGGTGGCGGCGTTCGACACCGAGCTGTTCGGGCATTGGTGGTACGAGGGACCGCTGTGGCTCGAGCGGGTGCTGCGCGCACTGCCCGAGGCCGGGGTCCGCGTCGGCACGCTGTCCGATGCGGTGGCCGACGGCTTCGTCGGCGCACCCGTCGAATTGCCGCCCAGCTCTTGGGGTTCGGGCAAGGACTGGCAAGTCTGGTCGGGCGAGAAGGTGGCCGATCTGGTCCAGCTGAACGCCGAAGTCGTCGATGCCGCGCTCACCACGGTGGACAAGGCGCTCGGCGAGACCGACGCACCGCCTGCCCGCAACTTCGTCGCCGACCAAATCCTGCGCGAAACGCTCCTCACGGTCTCCAGCGACTGGCCGTTCATGGTGAGCAAGGATTCCGCCGCCGACTACGCCCGCTATCGCGCGCACCTGCACGCGCATGCGAC
>JAVXWV010000742.1:0-3171 GCA_032230775.1 Mycobacterium sp.
TGGACTCCACCCAGTTGCACGCCCTCGACCAGGGTTACACGTACGGCCTCCTGTGGGTCGCCGCCGTTGCGGTCGTTGTCGGTGGTGCGGCGCTGTTCATCGGATACACCGCCGATCAGGTCGCGCACGCGCAAGAAGTCAAGGACGCGATCGACGCCGGAGAGCTTTAGCTCGACATCGAGCAGTAGAGAGCTTTAGCTCGACGTCACGCGGCCTCAAGGTGCGACGATGGCGGACATTCGGTGTTTGTCGCCCCGATGCTGCCGAGCGCCATCATTTGGATGACCCTTCTTGTGACAATGACCCGATGAGCGTTCTGGCAATCCGCCCCGTCGCCGCCGCTGACGCAAGTGTTTGCGGCCGCATCTTTTTCGACGCCTTCGAGTCACTCGCGACCCGCCATGCCTTTCCGATCGAGCCCGGATCGCCGGAATTCACCGATTTTCATGTGCATTCGATGCTCACCACCGATGGCATCGTCGGGCTGGTGGCGGTGCGCGACGACCAGATCGTCGGCAGCGCCTTCGCCGACGAGCGCGGCGCCATCGTCGGGATCGGACCAGTGACCGTCGACCCCGCCGTGCAGGACGTCGGCATCGGGCGCTCCCTCGTGCAGGCCTTGCTGGACCGCGAACGCGAGCGCGCCGCCGCTGGCGTGCGGTTGGTGCAGACCGCCTACCACTACCGGTCGCTGTCCCTTTACGCCAAGCTCGGCTTCGCCATACGTGAGCCGCTGTCGGTATTTCAGGGATCTGTTCCGCACCCCAACACGTCCGGGCGCACTGTGCGCCCCGCAACGCTGGCTGACGTTGACGCGTGCGATGCGGTATGTCGGCAGGTGCACGGCCACGACCGCTCCGCGGAACTAGCCACCTGGACTGGTCTCGGCACCGCGCGGGTTGTGGAGAAGGACGGCCACATCACCGGGTACGCCACCGGGTTCGGGTATGGGTGGCACGCCGTCGGCGAAAGCAACGACGACATCACCGCGTTGCTGGAATCCGCCGACGCCTTCGGCGGCCTCGGCATCTTGGTGCCGTCACGCAACACCACGCTTATGGCCTGGTGCCTGGAATCTGGCCTCCAGCTCGTTCAGCAGTCGACACTGATGACGATCGGGCTCTACAACGAGCCACAGGGTGCCTGGCTTCCGTCGATCCTGTACTGAGCCCGGCTGTGGTCCTCGGTAGGCTGGCAAGCCATGTCTGCGGCGGGTGGGTCTTCGGGGTCGACGGGCCGGACCGCCGCGCCGTTGTCGACCCACGTGCTCGGCGCCGCGATCATCGCGATCACCGGCATGCAGCTGATGTCGACCCTCGACGGCACCATCGTCATCGTCGCGCTGCCCCGTATGCAGGCCGACCTGGACCTGTCCGATGTGACCAAGAGCTGGGTGATCACCGCATACGTGCTGACCTTCGGCGGGCTGCTGCTCCTGGGCGGCCGCGTCGGTGACGCGATCGGCCACAAGCGAGCGTTCCTGTCCGGAGTCGGGGTGTTCACGATCGCGTCGCTGGTGTGCGGGCTGGCCACCGACGGGGTCACGCTGATCGCCGCGCGCGCGGTGCAGGGCACCGGGGCCGCGGTGGCCGCGCCGACGGGTCTGGCGCTGATCGCGACGACATACGCCGTCGGGCATGCCCGCAACCGGGCGATGGCGGTGTCGGCCGCCATGCAGGGCGTCGGCTCGGTGCTCGGACTGGTGCTTGGCGGCGCGCTGACCGTGATCTCCTGGCGGCTGGCGTTCTTGATCAACGTGCCGATCGGCATCGTGATCATCGTGATCGCCGTGTACCGGATCGCCGAAACCCATCACGAGCGCCTCAAGCTCGACATCACCGGCGCGCTGCTCGCGACGCTCGGCTGCAGCGCGGCTGTGCTGGTGTTCACCCAGGGCCCACCGCGCGCCTGGGTGGACCCGTGGGTGATCGGCGCCGCCGTTGCTGCGGTGGTGTTCTTCGCCGCGTTCCTCATTGTCGAGCGCACCGCCGATAACCCGCTGGTTCCGTTCTCGGTTTTCGACAACCGCAACCGGGTGATGACGTTCGTGACACTGTTCCTCGCGGGCGGGGTGCTGCTGACGTTGACGGTGATGATCGGTCTCCTGGTCCAGGATGTGCTCGGCTACTCCGCGCTGAAGGCAGGCATCAGCTTCATCCCGTTCGCACTCGCCTTCGGGATCGGCAGCGCGGTGGCCGCCAGGCTGGCCCCACGCGTGGCGCCGCGGTGGCTGATCATCGGCGGCGGCCTATTCGTGCTTTTCGCCATGCTTTACGGCTCGACGCTGACTCGCCACATCCCGTACTTCCCTGATCTGTTCATGCCGATCGTCGTCGGCGGGTTCGGTATCGGGATGATCGCGGTGATCCTGCCGCTGTGCGCGGTCGCCGAGGTGGGGCCGCAGGAAATCGGACCGGTGTCGGCGATCACGCTGATGGTGCAGAACCTCGGCGGCCCCGTGGTGCTGGTTGTGATCATGGCGGTGCAGACGTCGCGCACGCTGTTCCTGGGCGGCACAACGGGGCCTGTGAAGAACATGACGTCCGCACAACTGGACGCGCTGAGTTACGGCTACACCTACTCGCTGCTGTGGGTCGCCGGGATTGCGGTGATCGTAGGGATCGCTGCGTTCTGGATCGGTTTCTCCCCGCGTCAGATCGCCACCGCGCAGCACACCCGCGAAGCGGTCGAGGCGGGCGAGCTGTAGTTAGGCTGTCGCCGTGGACGACGACGCGAGACCCACCCGACAGCAGATCTCCGACGCGGTCGACCCGTCCGGCTGGAGCCTCATCCTTGGGGCCGTCTACACAGAGGTGTTGGCGCCGTCATTGGTCGCGGCCACCGAGGTAGCGTCGGTATCCGTTTCGGCGGCCGGCGCCGACGGGCAGGGGCATTTGACGGTCGACATCCGCGCGGACCGGGCCGTGCTACGGCTGCAATCGGCGGGCGTTGGCGGGGTTACCGGGCGCGACGTCCGGCTTGCGCATGCGGTTTCGGAGGCACTGACGGCACAGGGATGGCAGCCGTCGCAGGCAGGCGGAGCGGCGCAGGCGCTGGAAATCGCGATCGACGCGCTCGACATCGGCCTGGTGCGTCCGTTCTGGAAGGCCATCTTGGGATACGCCGACGAACCCGGGTCCGAATTGCCTGCAGCGCTGATCGACCCGTCCG
>JAVXWV010000754.1:0-2642 GCA_032230775.1 Mycobacterium sp.
CCGTCGGGGGTGAGGTCAGCGTTGGGCTTTGCAGCGGTGGCGATCGAGGGATTGTTGGCGGTGTGGGTCATGTCGACACTGCCGGTGTCGCCGGAGACGAGGTTGATCGCGCCGGGCGAGGATGGCCCGAACGTGGTGCCGAAGGAGTTGTCGCTCATCGCGTAGTGCTGGGCGTAGTTCCACAGCCCGGTCACCGTGTTGCCGTCGTAGTAGTTCATGACGTCCCCGGCCTTGCACGGGCTGCCGGTCGGGCTGGTGCCGGTGCCGGTGCCGACGGTGGAGACGAACTTGTCCATCGCGCCGCCGTTGAACGCGCGCTGCTCGTCGGAATAGTTGTGGTTTTGATCGCAGGTGAGCACGTCGTTGATGTTGGTCGGGTCGTAACGCCGAGGGTTGACACCGTTGGGGTTGGCGGTGAGCAGCGCACCGCTCAGGCCGTTGACAGCCGGGGTGGCGGGGGCCGCAGTGAAGTGTTGGCCACTGGTGTTCGTCGCATTGGGGTAAGTGCCGAAGTAGTGGTCGAACGAGACATTCTCCTGGAAAATGACCACCAGATGATTGATCGGTGTCGCGGTCTTGTCCCTCGGAGCAGCCACACTCGAGCCAACACCCGGACCTGCGATCACCACGGCAAGCCCGATCGCCATGGCAACAGCCCCAGCGGCCGCGCGTCGACGAGGTAACACTGATTTCATCGGCATTCCTTCCTGGTTCCCCGACGCGGAAGTCGAGGAGACACGGTTGGGCAGGCCATTCGGTCAGCAGGAGATGAACGACGGACGCCGTTCGACGGAAATTCGGGCGCTATTTAGGCCTTAACCGGTGACGGCCCGGCCTTCCGGTGGGGAGACGGAAGGCCGGGCCGCGGATAGGACGAGGACCGCGGTGCAGATACCGCGAGATATCCCAGTCCGTCTCATCGCAGGAGTGGTTTACGGGAGCTACATCCTGACACCATAGTAGTCGTCCCTTGCGCGCGAGTGTTACCGGAACGGCGTTGAGTGTGTCTTCCCAGACTATTGTTCACCCCCGCGAAAACCCCTGTGCACTGGCTGTTGCGCAGTCAGTTCAGCACTGTATGTAGCGCCGATGCGATTACGTACCCGGTAATAGCCAGAGACGCCAGTTCAAGAACGGCGGACTGCGGTTGACCGCTCCACGACCAGGGTCGACACATTATGATCGGCTTAACGGCCCTCCCCGCTGCGTGGATCATGCTGGCCGCCCGTCAGTTGGGCTGGGCGTCGGCGTGTCGCTCCGACGCTGCCAGCAATGAACCCGCGGTGAACGACGGATGAAGCTTGGCTGCATCGCGCAGATACGATCACTGTTGATAAAACAAGAGCTAGGGATGCACACGTTCGGGTGACACGATTGCCCGCGTGAAACGAGCAACGTCCGTAACCGGCGACCTATGGGCGGTCGGCCGACCGACATGACGGACCGACGCCACAGCGGCGACGCGCTGAACACCGAACTGGCCCGCTGGGTCGCGGTCGAGGGTCGGATGGCTACCGCGCTGGTGGAGCTGGAGAACCATCCGGGACACCGGCTGCTCTGCACCATCGCTGCGACCGGGCGCACCGCCGAGCGCTGGGCATCAGCGCGCGACATCCTCGCCGGCCTGTGGCAGGACTTCGGGACCTACCAAGCGGTGGTGGCCACCGCACGGGCCGTCCGGGACCGGCGGACCCGTCCCGGCGATCGCGAGCTGACCGAGCTGCACCACCTGCTCGTAGAGCCCTCGATCGAGGTGGCGAGGACGGTGGTCGCACTGCCTGTGCGCCGGCTGACCGGGGCCGCCGAACACGTCGAGACGATCACCTTGGAACAGCTCAGCGCTCGGATGGACGCCGCCTTCGAACAGGTCAGCGAGGTGGTGGTGACCTACGATGTCCTTCACCAGGCCTTTGTCGCCGAGCTGGCCCCGCTGGCCGAGCGGGTGCTGGCTGCACGGGAGCTGGCCGAAGGTCTCCTCCCGGAGGGGAACGACCCGGCCCGGGCCGCCGTCACCGCGCTCACCGCGCGGATCGACGAATTGAGCCTCGTCTGCGCCACCGACCCCTTATCGCTCGCCGGAGGGCCGGCCGCGGACGAGCTGGCCACTCTCGCCACGGAGGTCGCCGCAGTGTCGGCGCGGCTCGCCGGACTGGCGGCGCTGCGAGAGGAGTGGGACAACCAGCTGGCGGAGCTGGCGGCGACCCTGCATGAGATCGACACCCTCCGGCGGCAGGAGGAGCAAGCCAGGCAACGCGCAACGGAGTTGATCGCCGATACGGGCCTGGCCGCGCCGCCCGACCGGCTGCCGGCGCTTCGCAGCCGCCTGGCCGCTGTCGCCGGCCCTGCAGGGTGGCCGGCGCGCGCGACAGCGCTGGCGGGACTGCGGAACGCGGTCGACGACGCGGCGGGCGAGAGTCGCGCCGCCCACCAACGGGCCACCGGTTTGCAGGACCGCCGCGCGGAGCTGTGCGGGCGGTACGAGGCGTATCGCGCCAAGGCGACCCGGCTCGGGCACGCCGAGCACCCCGAAGCCCTAGCGCTCGACGACCGTATCCGGCAGCTGTTGTGGACCAGGCCCTGCGACCTCGCCGCCGCGACCCGGGCTCTGGCCGCATACCAGCGGATCGTGCAAGTCGCCGCCG
>JAVXWV010000808.1:0-8937 GCA_032230775.1 Mycobacterium sp.
CAAAAAGACACCAAAAACTGGCATCAAAAAAACCACACCCCCAAACGGGAAAAAGAAGGCATGGCAAAAACAAACAACAAACAAAAACCACCAAACACACTATTGAGTTCTCAAACAACACACCCGCCCGGCCGCGCAAACCAACCCGCGGCTTTTGGCCACTGGTCGGTAGTGCGGACGGTCAGGAACCCACCGAAGTGGGATTTCCCTCTGGGACGCCGTCGCGCTCAGCGGGCTAACCCGCGTCGCTGACGACGAGACAACAAGTTACGTGAGGGAAAACTCGGAGTCAAATGGCCTGGTGGGGCGTGTTTTTCAGTTCCGCTCCCATCGCGCGCACGCAAGCGTGCGTCGACTCCGACCACTTATCCAACGCGCTCGACGCCGGCGATATTCCGCTTGCCGCGACGAAGCACCAACCAGCGGCCGTGCAGGAAGTCCGCCTGCTGCGGCACCCACTCCTCGCTGTCGACTCGGACGTTGTTGACGTAGGCGCCGCCCTCTCCGATCGTCCGCCGCGCTGCACCCTTGCTGTCCGACAATCCGCTGGCCACCAGCAGGTCGGTGATGGTTTCGGGTCCGCCCGGTTTGAGCTCGGCCACCGATGCCTCCCGAAGCGCCGCAGCCAGGGTCGGCTCATCGAGCTCGCCCAGCTCGGCCCGGCCGAACAGCGCCTGGCTCGCGTGTTCAACGGCTGCCGTCGCGGGCTCCCCGTGCACCAGCGTGGTCAGCTCGCGCGCCAGGCGACGCTGCGCCGCTCGCTCGTGCGGCCGCTCCGTCGTCGCTTGTTCGAGTTCGGCCAGCTCCTGGCGCGACAGGAAGGTGAACCACTGCAGGTATCGGACGACGTCGGCATCGGCGGTGTTCACGAAGTACTGGTACCAGGCATACGGGCTCGTCATGTCCGGGTCGAGCCAGAGGCTGCCGCCGCCGGTCGACTTGCCGAATTTCTTACCTTCCGAGTCCGTCACCAGCGGCGTCGTCAGCGCATGTACTGTCGCGCCCACCGTCTGGCGCACAAGCCGGACCCCGGCGATGATGTTGCCCCACTGATCCGAACCGCCAACCTGCAGCGCGCACCCGTACCGCCGGTGGAGTTCCACGTAGTCATTGGCCTGCAACAGCATGTAGCTGAATTCCGTGTAGGAAATGCCGTCGCCCTCCAATCGGCGCCGGACGGTGTCGCGATCGAGCATGACGTTGACCGAGAAGTGCTTACCGACGTCGCGGAGGAACTCGATCGCCGACAGCTCACTCGTCCATGACAAGTTGTTCTGCACGACGGCGCCCGTCGGCGAGTCGTCGAAATCCACGAACCGCTCTAGCTGTCCACGAATCCGATCGGCCCAGTCTGCGACCGTGTCCGCGGTGTTCAGGGTCCGCTCGCCGACGTCGCGGGGGTCGCCGATCATGCCGGTGGCACCGCCTGCCAAGACGATCGGTCGGTGCCCAGCCTGTTGGAAGCGGCGCAGCGTCAGCAGCGGGATGAGGTGTCCGGCGTGCAGGCTCGGTGCGGTGGGGTCGAAGCCCGAATAGACCGTGATGGGTCCGGAGTCCAGCTCGGCCGCCAGCGCATCCCGATCGGTGGACTGCGCAACCAGCCCTCGCCATTCCAACTCGTCGAGGATCTTCGGCGTACCCATAGGAGTCGATCTTCCCTTACCGTCGATGCCGATGTTGTTGCAGATCCGGGGTCATCACCTGCCGGGCCGGACGTGGCGAGCGCACGACGAGCAATACGACAACGTGCAACGCCGGTGCCCGCAACCGCGCGACCGACGGGCAGCTCACCTAGTCGCTCTCACCGGGAGCGGGTGCCCGCGGACTTCGGCGATAGAGCGACACCTCCGGACGACCCGCCAGCCAGAACCGCCAGGGCCGGTCCGCAGCCTTGCTGACACCGACTCGGGGGCCTTCGACACCGACGTGCTCGTCTCCCAGCGTGAACCGAACCGGACTGTTGGAGTCGAACAGGTCAATTCCGTTGTCGTCCATGGTGATTCCAAGGGCTGAGCACAGATTGCCTGGACCACGCGCCAATGCCGGCTGGCGCGTCGAGTCTCCGCGACGAGCCTGAGCGACATCGATGCCCGTCTCCACCGCGGCAGCCCGCAGCAACACCGCACCCGCCACTTCCTCCGTCGCGCACACGACGTTCGCGCACACGTGAATTCCGTGACTGCGGTACGTGTAGAGCCGCCCGGCGGGGCCGAACATCACCCAATTGCGCCCCCCGCGGCCGCGAAACGAGTGCGACGCGGCATCCGGCCATGGGCCGTCGAGCGGACCGCCGTAGGCCTCCACCTCCACGATCGTGGCGCTCACACCACGACACTTCAGCACCGCCCCAAGCAGTCGTCGGGCCGCGGTTAGCGGATCCACGGCCAGCTGCTCGGCGCTCACCCGAGCGATTCTGCCCGCGACCCTTGACACACCTACCAGCGGGGAGGCATATTCATCAAATGATGAGTTCATCGGGCGATGAATTACTCCGCAATGGGGTGGAACCGGCGATCGACGTCCAGAACCTGCAGGTGATCCGCGGGAAACGAGTCGCGTTGGACAACATCTCGGTCCAGATCGCGCGGGGCACCATCACCGGCCTACTCGGCCCGTCGGGCTGCGGCAAGACGACGCTGATGCGCAGCATCGTCGGCACGCAGATCATCGCCGAGGGGACCGTGACCGTGCTCGGCCGCCCGGCCGGTTCGGCCGAACTGCGCCACCGCGTCGGCTATGTCACGCAGGACCCCACCATCTACAACGACCTACGGATCATCGACAACGTGCGGTACTTCGCATCGCTGAACGGCACGGACTCGAACGCTGCGGATCAAGCAGTATCGGACGTCGGCCTGGAAGACCACCGAACAGCGTTGTGCGGCAACCTATCCGGGGGTCAGCGCACCCGGGTGTCGTTGGCCTGCGCATTGGTATCCCATCCGGATCTGTTGGTGCTTGACGAACCCACCGTCGGCCTTGACCCCGTGCTGCGGGTCGACCTATGGGAGCAGTTCCACCAAATCGCCCGGCGCGGAACCACTCTGGTTGTTTCGAGCCACGTGATGGATGAGGCCGACCACTGTGGCGACCTACTGCTCATGCGCGACGGCCGCGTGCTCGCACACACCACCCCCACCAAGCTACGAGAGGACACAGGATGTCAGTCACTGGAGGAAGCGTTTCTGTCCGTCATCCGGCACAGCACCGCAACCGCAGCCCGCTGAGCCCACGGGCATACCTGGCCACTACCACCCGGATCCTGCGCCAGCTCGCCGCCGATCATCGCAGTGTCGCGATGATCCTCGTCGTGCCCAGCTTGATCATCACCCTGATGTACTTCATGTTCCAAGACGCGCCCCATCGGCCCGGCACGCCGGCTCCGTTCAACAACGCCTGCCTGATCATGCTTGGCGTGTTCCCGCTCATCGTGATGTTCTTGATCACGTCTATAACGATGCAGCGAGAACGGGTTTCGGGAACATTGGAGCGCATCCTGACCACGCCGCTGCGCCGGCTCGATCTGCTTGCGGCGTACGGCACCGCATTCTCGATCGCGGCTGCCGCACAGGCCACGCTGGCGTGCATCGTGTCGTATGTGTTCCTCGGGCTCGACACCAAGGGCAGCCCGATTCTGGTATTCATCATCGCGATCATCAACGCGGTGTTGGGCGTTGGACTGGGCCTACTCTGTAGTGCGTTCGCCCGCACCGAATTTCAGGCCGTGCAGTTCATGCCTGTGGTGATCGCGCCGCAGCTGCTGCTGTGCGGCATCATCGTGCCGCGTGAGGTGTTGCCCGACTGGCTGCAGTGGATCAGCAACGTGCTGCCAGCCAGCTACGCTCTAGAGGCGCTGCAACAGGTCGGTGCGTACTCGGAGCCGACGGCCATCGCCGTGCGCGACATCGCCGTCGTCATAGGGTTCGCGGTAGTCGCGATGTGCCTGGCCGCGGCGACGCTTCGACGAAGGACACCGTAACCACATTGACCACCAACATCGAACGCAAGCGTCCCGGGCGTCCGCCCGGAACGTCGGACACTCGCGAACGCATTCTGCAGAGTGCACGTAACCTGTTTGCCCGCAATGGGATTGACAAGACATCGATCCGCGCCATCGCCAAGGATGCGGGGGTTGACCCGGCGTTGGTACATCACTACTTTGGCACCAAGACGGAGCTGTTCGCCGCGGCTATCCACATTCCGATAGACCCCATGACGGTCATCGGGCCGCTCCGGGAAGTGCCGGTCGAGCGGATTGGATACGTGTTGCCGTCGATCCTGTTGACCCTGTGGGACTCCGAAATGGGCAAGGGATTCATCGCGACCCTGCGATCGATCCTTGCGGGCGGCGAAGTCTCCCTCATTCGGTCGTTTCTGCAGGAAGTGGTCGCCGCCGAGGTCGGGTCCCGCGTTGACAATCCGCCGGGTAGCGGACGCATCCGCGTTCAGTTCGTCGCGTCGCAGTTGGTGGGCGTCGTGATGGCCCGCTACATCCTGGAATTGGATCCGTTCAAGTCGCTGCCCATCGAGCAGATCGCCGAGACGATCGCACCCAACCTGCAGCGCTATCTCACCGGCGAACTACCCGGGCTCACCTGAGGCTCGGTCCAGCAATCGCTGATGCTCGGCATCGTCGGTCACCGCGACCGCTTCGTCGACGAGCAGCACGGGGATGCCGTCCTCGATCCGGTACGCGCGACGAAGCCGAGGGTTATAGAGGAACTCCTGATGGTTTGGGTCAACCAACAGCAGCGGCCCGCGGTCTTGCGGACAGACCAGGATGCTGAGCAGTTTCTCGTCGAGCACAGCGGCAGGCTAGCCGACGCCGATGAAGGCGCCCGGGCTCTGGCCGGGGCCAGGGGGCACTCCCGGCGGCAGCGCCGGACCCATGCCCGGCGGTGGCTGGCCGCCGCCGATGTTGAATCCTGGCTGCTGGTTCGGGTTGACCTGGTTCTGCATCTGAGCCTGCAGCTTGCGCTGGTAGGAGACCGTCTCCTTCAGCGCGTCGACAAGCCGGCTCTGGTTGGGCAGATAGTCCCAGCCGGCCTGCAGTGCCTCGAGATTGCCCTTCGACGGTTTGAAGCCCTGCGCGCGCAGCGTCAACGCTTCTTTGACGAAGTTGGAGATCTGGCCGCCGCCTGCGCCCTCCATGTACTTCCCTCCGACGTCGTCGAGGACGTCGGCGTTCGCGGTCACCGATCCGATGCCCATGAGGAGCCCGACGGCCATAGCGCCGCTGGCCAACGCGGCCGTGACGGTGCGCCGCAGATTACCGGTCTGCAATGTCATCAATCCTCCTGCCGCGGGAGCCTAACAGCGAGCGAGCCGCGAGGCACGGGCTCACTGTTGGGCGCCGGCGATCTCGGTGCGTACCGCGACGGTCAGGCGCTTGTATCGATTCGTATCGGGATCCAGATACCAGGCGTTACGCGACGGTTTGGGGATGCCCTCGGCCCGAAGCGGGCTGAGCAGCGGGCGATATGACGCGCTGAGCTTCATCTCCGGCACCACATGCACGACGTCGGGCGGATTGCCGACGGGCAAATCGGCGAGCGCCTCGGACAGATCAGCCGACGGGATGCTGCCGCCAGGGCGCAACGCCAGCGCGGTAACGGCCAGCTCGTGCCCTGCCACCGCCACCCCGTAGGTCACGGCCAAGTCCACCGCCCCGAGCCGCCCTACGGCGTCGTTGATGGGCGATGCGTAGACAGGGCCGCGCGCCGTGTGGATAACCATCCCACGGTTGTCGACCAGCCAGTAGTCGCCATCCTCGTCGCGGCGGAAGAGGTATTCAGTCGACACCCAGGTATCGGCAGGGGCGAACACGCCGCGTTTGACCGACGCCGTCGGATCCACGGGACCCCGTGGGTGGGCCAGAAGCACGCCGACCTCGTTGGTGTCGGCCCTCCTGACGAATCCGCGGTCGTCCTCGAGGATCAGGTCGTCCTCGGCGTCGTAGGCGGCCAGTTCGACGTCGCCACCGCCTGGCAACGCCCTGCCCTTGCTTCCCAGCTTGGCTCCCGAGACGTTGGCCAGCACGGCCTGCCCGTCGGTGGTGGCGAAGAACTCCACCACATGTGCCGGCTTGAAGACGTCGATGACGCGCTTCCACAGGCCGGTCGGCATGCCGGAGCCGATGAACAGCCGCACGGGGTGGCTGCCGGTCAACGAGAACGCCGGATCGTCGATGACCTCACGCAGCATCGCCCAGGTGTACGACACCACCGTCACGCCGTACTGGCGGATCTCCTGGAGGAAGCGATCCGGCCGCAGCTCCCGCGACAATGCGATGCGCGACCCGCCGACCACCGCACCGCCGAGGCTCACCAGAAGTCCGGACTGGTGATGCAGCGGGGTGAGGCAGTAAACGGTGTCGGCACGGCCGAGGTTGGCGGCCGACGCGGTGCCGAACGCGGAAAGCGCCCAGCGGTAGTTGGTGATCTGGCGGGCGACGAGGTCCCCCCCGATTGAGCTGAACCCGACGAAGGCGAGGTCGCGGGCGAGGCCAGGGTTGGGCCGGTACCAGCCGGGCAGGTCAACGACGTCGGGATCGATCTTCTCCATGTCGGTGACGCCGGCATCGTCCGCCAGATGCAACTCACGCGACTCGCCGCCGCCGAGCACCAGCACCCGCGTTTCGAGACGCTGCGCAGCCTCAAGGTTGCTGGGATCGGCGATGATCTCGGACACCCCGCCGAGCCGTGCGGCAACGGCCAAGTCCACGTCGGGTGGCATCAACACCGCAACGGCGCCAAGCCGCGACAGCGCGGCGATCGCGACGAGCGCACTGGGGCGGGTCTCCATCAACACGCCGACGTGGGCGCCCTGCCGCACGCCGACCTCGATGAGGCCGCGGACCACATTGTTGATCCGGCGGTCCACTGCCTCGTAGGTGTGGACGCGGCCGTCGAACAGCAGGCACTCCCCCTCAGGTACGTCGCGCGCCTGCTCGGACATGATGCGGCCCAGCGAGATCCGGGTGTGGTCGTTGATCTGGCCGAGGCGCGCCAGCCTGGGAAGGGTGCGATAGGTCTCGATGGCCAGGGTCCGCGCGGACTTGTTGGCGGCCACGATGGCGTCCCCGGCGGTTCGCGCCAGGCTGAACGCCAGCTCTGTCGCCGCAGCGCCGGTGTGCGCCACGCGTGAGGCGAACGAGACACCGCTTTCGGTGTGCTCGGCGGGTTGCAGCGCCATGGGGTTTACGCCGGCGGGTAAGTCGCCGGTGCCGTCGATCCACGTCACCCACTGCGCGACGGTCGGCCAGGTCTGGCTGGCCGCCTTCGAGCCCACGACAAGGCCGAAATGCCCAGCACGGATGAGGAATTCGTAAACGTCAGCCTGCGGCGCGGCCCGCTTGATCCCACGCACCGAGGCCGGCTGGCCGATGTCGTCGACCTCGCCGATGACGGCCAGCACCGGGCAGCTGATGTCCGACAGTGTGACCAGGTCGCCGCGAATCGAGAACCCGCCGCTCATCATGCGGTTGTGCGCGATGAACTGCTTGAGCAATTCGGCGATGGCGGGCCCCGACCACGCGATCCAACCTTCGGACGCCAGGAATCGCCGCTGCTGTTCGCGTGGCAACAGCGCCTCGCGATCGTGCAGCTGGCGCAGGAATGCAAGCCGCGACTGCGCGGTCTTGATGGGGTCCAGCATCTGGAAGCCCGTGCGTGCCAGCCAGCCCGGGATGTCGATGCGGCTGAACACGTGGTCGGCCATGAAGTCCGCGGCCGCAGGCGCCAGGCTGGCAGGCATGTTCATCGGCAACGCGGCCAGGGTGTCCACTGGCGAGCCGAACGCGACGATGCTGGCGATGTCCTTCGACTGGCGGTATGCCGCTGTTTGGTAGGCGAACATGCCGCCCTGCGAATAGCCGGCGACGTGGACGTCGCGGCCGGTGACCTCCTTGACGCTGTCGATCGCCTCACTCAGAGCGACCACGTGGTCGGCCAGGTTGCGGTCCATGCCGCCCTCGACCTTGTCGGGTGAGCCGAAGTCGATGACCCAGGGGTCGATGCCCGCCTTGTGCAGGATGCCGACCGCGCCGTCGTCGCGGGTGACGTCCCACATGTCTGCCGACATCATCATCGGGTGCACCATCAGAACGGGCGGTCCGGGCCGCTTGGCCCCTGGCCGGGAGTCTGGCGGGAAATAGCGGCGCAACCGGTACATCGGAACGCTTTGGACGATCTGGAACGGCGACGGCACGGCGCCGGTTTCCAGGCCGCCGTAGCGCAGCACTTCCAGCCCGTTCTGCGCGGTGGCCACCAGGCGTCCCACTGGCCCGGTTAGTGCCGATAGGTCCACCACGACCCACTCCCGTCGTGCGATGTCAGTCCCCCGACTGCCGTCGTCATCATGGCACGCCCGCCGCCTATCATCGTCGGCTGATGGCGAATCTGATCAACGTCGAACGGGCGACCGTCGGCTACGGCACCCGCACGCTGCTGGACGCGGTCAGCCTGGGCGTCGACGACGGCGATGCGATCGGCGTCGTCGGACGAAACGGCGACGGCAAGACCACGCTGCTCCAGGTGCTGACCGAGACCCGGCAGCCCGATTCCGGCCGGGTCACCCATACCTCCGGCCTGTCGGTGGGCTACGTGCGGCAGGCCGACGACTTCGCCGCCGGTGCCACCGTGCGGGAGGTCATCGTCGGCGGCAGGCCGGACCACATCTGGGCGGCCGAACCGGATACCCGGGCCGTCGTCTCGCATCTGCTATCCGGGGTCGATCTGGACGCGGGTGTCGGGCGGCTCTCAGGTGGTGAGCGTCGCCGGGTGGCGCTGGCCGAGGTGCTGCTGGCCGGTCACGACGTGCTGGTGCTCGACGAGCCGACCAACCATCTCGACGTCGAGGTGATCGGCTGGCTGGCCGAGCACCTCAACGCACGGCGGGCCAGGGCGCTGGTGGTGGTCAGCCACGACCGCTGGTTTC
>JAVXWV010000829.1:0-2859 GCA_032230775.1 Mycobacterium sp.
GCTTTCGGTGTTGAAGTGCTCGACGATGCTGTTGCGTCGTCGGCGCGGCTAGTTGCCCGCACAAATTCAGATACCGTGCGCCGCGGCGATTCATCGGTGCCGCCCGGCTCAGGGTGCGATGGCGTCGATCGCCCGGTAGATGCGCTGCTCGCTGACCGGCCGCGCGGTACCGAGCTGTTGGGCCCACAGGCTCACCCGCAGCTCCTCGATCATCCACGCTATGTCGCGGACGTCGTCTGCTGCCGCGCGTGCGGGCGAAAGTGCCTGCCGCAGTTCGTCGTACGCGGCTTGCACCGCATATATGGTGGCCATTCTCTCGTGGTCGGCGTTGGCGCCCTGCGGCAGCCGCTCGAGCCGCCGAGCGACGGCGGTGAGATAGCGATTGAGGTCGCCGAGACGGGATGCGCCGGTGGAGGTGACGAAGCCCTGTGGCAGCAGCCTGTCGAGCTGTGCACGGATGTCGGCGACAGCTTCGGCCTGCGTCGAGGGTGGCGCCGCGGGCAGTGCCACTTGCACCTCATGTGAGGCGGCGAGCACCTTCTCGACCCGCCCGACGATGTCGAGCGTCGCCGAGGCCAGCGCGTCGGCCACCCGCTGCTGCAACCCGGTGAAGTCGGATTGACTCCACACGGGCGCCGGAGCCAGCGTCGCGACCGCGGCGTCGGCGCAGTCGTCGAGCAGGGCCGATAGCGAACCATCGGGATTGGCACCGAGAACCAGACGGGTGCGGGGATTCAGCTGGCGTTCAATCGTTTTGACGGGCGATGCCACGGAGAGCCTCAGCATCCGACGGATGCCCGGTCCCATCGCGGCGTCCTGCTCGGCCGTCGTCGCGAATACCCGGATGTCCACCGCGGCGCCCGCATCGACGAATGCCGGGTAGCCGCGCACGGTGTGGCCGCCGCTGACACGCTCGACGGTTCGCGGGAGCTCGTCGATGTCGTCGGGCCACGCCCGCAGCCCGCTCCGCTCCAGCCCATCGGCGACCGCCTCGGCGACGGCCTGCCTGGCCGGTGCCGCCAGTTGCTGCTGCAGGGCCTCGAGGTCCTTGCCGCGCGCCACCTCTGTGCCGTCAGCGGACTCGACGGAGAACTTCACCCGCAGGTGGGAAGGGAGCTTGTCGAGGTCGAACGCGTCGATCGGGACGAGCACGCCGGTGCGCCGCCGCAACGCGCGCTGCAATGACTGCAGCAGCGGGTCCGTTCCCGGCTCAAGGTCGGCAAGCACCGCGCGGGCGGTGTCGGGTGCGGGAACGAAGTTGCGGCGCAGGTCTTTTGGAAGTGAGCGGATCAGCGCGGTGACCAGTTCCTCCCGCAGTGCAGGCACATGCCAGGCGAAGTCATCGCCGCCGAGGCGGGCGAGCACCTCGACCGGCACGTGCACGGTGACACCGTCGTCCTCGGCGCCAGGCTCGAATCGGTAGGTCACCGGCAGCGACAGGTCGCCTGCCTGCCAGGTGTCCGGCTGATCGGCGGCGGCCTCCTCGGTACGCAGCAGGTCGTCGCGGGTGAACGTCAGCAGCTCCGGTGTGCGCTGCCGCTGTTTCTTCCACCACGCGTCAAAGTGCCGCGCCGAGACGACGTCGGTCGGGATGCGGGCATCGTAGAAAGCGTAGATCTCGTCGTCGCCGACGATCAGATCGCGGCGGCGGGCCCGCTCTTCGATCTCTTCGAGTTCCTCACGCAGCCGTGCGTTGTCGCGGAGAAAGTGGTGGCGGGTCTGCCAGTCGCCTTCGACGAGCGCGTGCCGGATGAACAGCTCCCGCGCGATCTGCGGGTCGATCCGCGCGTACCCGACGCGGCGGCTCACCACGAGCGGCAGACCATACAAGGTCACCCGCTCGAAGGCCATCACCTCGCCACGGCGGGCACCCCAGTGCGGCTCACTGTAGGTGCGCAGGACGAGACCCGTGCCAACACTTTCTATGGCCTCGGGTTCGATTCGCGCCGCGATCCGGCCGTACAGCCGACTGGTCTCGACGAGGTCGGCGACGACGATCCACCGCGGCGGACGCTTGGTGAGCACGGAGCCTGGCGCCAGCACGAACCGTGAATTCCGCGCGCCCTGATACTCGCGGGAGTCGCCTTCCCGCAGACCGATATGCGACAGCAGCCCCGCAAGGAGCGCAGCGTGCACCCGCGCCGGGTCGGCAGGCTCGGGATCGTCGGACTCCCTGATACCCATGTCGCGGGCGATGCTGCGCAGCTGCCCGGTGAGGTCCTGCCACTCGCGGATACGAAGGTAATGCAGGAACTCCTCGCGGCACATCCGCCGAAATGAGCTGCCCGACCGTTCTTTCCGCTGCTCACCTAGGTAGCGCCAGAGGTTCAGGTAGGACGCGAAGTCCGAATGCTCGTCGGCGAACCGCGCGTGCTTCTGTTGTGCGGCCGCCTCCCGCTCGGCAGGCCGCTCGCGCGGGTCGGGGATCGACAGCGCCGCGGCGAGCACCAGCACTTCACGCACGCAGCCTTCGGCGTCGGCCTGCAGGATCATCCGGCCGATCCGTGGGTCCAGCGGCAGCTGTGCCAGCCGGCGGCCGAGTGCGGTGATCGCACCGTCGGTGTCGAAGGCGCCGAGCTCCTGCAGCAGCTGGATTCCGTCCCGGATGCTGCGCTTCTCGGGCGGGTCCAAAAAAGGGAATGGCACGGGACCCTCTAAATCGCCGAGTTGCAGCGCTGCCATTTGCAGGATCACCGCGGCCAGGTTGGTGCGCAGAATCTCGGGGTCGGTGTAGCGGGGGCGCGACTCGAAGTCCTGCTCTGAGTAGAGGCGGATGCACACGCCCGGCGCGACGCGGCCCGAGCGGCCCGCCCGTTGCGCGGCCGACGCCTGGGAGATCGGCTCGATGGGAAGCCGCTG